>DMJQ01000086.1 GCA_003457065.1 Clostridiales bacterium | reverse complement strand
AACTAAAGTTGGAAAGAACCGTCAAATAAACCGGTACATTTTCAAAATTAAAATAAAGTGAGATAATACTCCAAAAGAAACTAATAGAGAAAGTTAGGTTCATTAAAATCTAAAGAAGTAGAATGGAGGAAAGCTCATGAATATGAAGAAGATCAGCCATGAGATGAATTTACAGAAATGGACACAGATAGTGGAGGAATGCAGAAACAGTGGTAAAACAGCCGTAAAGTGGTGTGATGAAAATGATATTAATATTAAAACATACTACTACTGGCAGCGCAAGGTATTAAATGCCGTTTGTAATGAATTAGCGATTGCTGAGAATAATGTTGAAAAATCACCTGCATTTTCAGAAATCATACTTTCCGGTACAAGAACATCTGAAGTTGCAATAACACTAACCCTGAATAATATATCTGTTCAAATAAATAACGGAGCTGATGGATCGGTGATATCACAGACATTGAGGGTATTAAGGAACATATGCTAAAAGATTTTTCTGAAGCTTCACATATTTACATTGCATGCGGATACACAGATATGAGAAGAGGGATAGACGGATTAGCTTCAATTGTCCAGCAAACATTTAAATTAGATCCATTTGAAGATAGTATCTTTTTGTTTTGCGGGAGGAAACCAAACAGGATAAAAGCACTTTACTGGGATAAAAACGGATTTGTAATGTTGTATAAAAGATTAGAAGAAGGCAAGTTTCAATGGCCAAGAACTGATAATGAAGTTCGTGATTTAACGATTCAACAATTACGGTGGCTGATGGAGGGTTTAAATATAGACCAGCCTAAGGCACATAAAGCAGTTTCAAAATTAGATTTAATATGATTAAAAGAGCTTTGAAAACATTGAAAATTACGCAAAAACTTGAAATGAAAAGCTTGTAAAAACAGTAAATTCATGGTATAATAAAAGCATGAAAAACGTTGAGAATATCGAAAAAATCGCCACAGAAACCATAATGATTTCTCGTGAAGAATATGATAAATTAATAGACGAAAACCAAAAGATGCAAAAGCAGATCCAATGGCTTATGGAGACGATAAAGCTGAAAAATAACAAAATATTCGGCTCGTCATCAGAGAAAACAAGCCAGGAAGAAAGCGATCAAATCAGCATATTTAATGAGGCAGAAGTCGAATCAAACTTAACTGTGCCAGAACCTGAATTAGAAGAAGTAAAAGCACATTATCGGAAGAAACGCAGCAAAAAAGATAGATTGCCTGAGGATCTTCCGGTAGAGGAAATAGAATACACATTATCGGAAGAAGAACAAGTCTGTCCAATCTGTAATGAAAAGCTTCATGTAATAGGAAAAGAAACCGTACGAGAAGAACTGAAAATAATACCTGCAAAGGCAGTGATAGTTCGCCACGTAAGGTATTCTTACGCGTGCAGAAATTGTGAGAAAACAAATACAGAAGTTCCAGTAATAAAGGCTCCGGTACCAAATGCAGTTATTAGGGGAGGATTTGCATCCCCTGAAGCAGTGGCGTATATAATAACACAGAAGTATCTCATGGATATACCCCTGTACAGACAAGAGCAGGACTTTAAAAGAAAAGATATACTCCTATCCAGACAGACCATGAGCAACTGGATAATAAAAAGCTCACATATGTGGCTTGAGCCCATATATAGAAAACTGCATGAGAGGTTGGTAGCCTCCGAAGTTATACATGCAGATGAAACAATATTACAGGTGTTAAAAGAGCCTGGGAAAAAGCCGCAAAGTAAAAGTTACATGTGGCTGTACAGAACAGGACAATATGAGAAATATCAAATTGCTCTGTATAAGTACGAAAGAAGCCGGAGCACAAAACATGCCGAAGAATATTTAAAAGGTTTTTCGGGGTATTTGCATTGTGATGGATATCAGGGATATAAGAATATAAAAAATGCAGTAATCGTTCAATGCTTTGCCCATGCGAGGCGAAAGTTTGACGAGGCATTAAACTGCCTGAAAACAGAAGAAAGAAAGACATCAAAGGCAATGATTGGATATGAATATTGTAATAAGCTTTTTGAGATAGAGAGAAATATAAAGGAACTATCGCCGGAAGAAAAATTAAAGAAACGCCAGGAATTATCAAGACCGATACTCGATGAATTTTTAGTATGGCTTAAGTCATTAAATCCTGCAAAACAAAGCCATTTAGGAAATGCAGTGAACTACACACTCAACAACTGGGAAAACTTAAATAACTACATGTTGGACGGAAGACTGAGCATAAGTAACAATAGTGCAGAACACCTGGCAAAAAGTTTTGCCCTGTGCAGAAAGAACTTTTTGTTTTCCAACACACCCAAAGGTGCAGACTCAAGTGCATTAGCAATGAGCATGGTTGAGACAGCAAAAATCAATAATATAGATGCATATGAATATTTAACATATATATTTAAAAATGCACCGCAATTAGATTTAGAAAAAGAAGAAAACATAGAAAAACTGCTTCCGGAGGCATTTAAGAATGAGAAGAAAAAAGACTCCTAATATTGACTTCATCGTTGGCATGGCTGAAGAATTCGTAATGGCGGTGACTACTGGGACTTTACTTTAGATTTCATGCATTACTTTATTGAAAAGTATGACGCTATGTGCCGTGAGGATGAAGTTTATGCAGACATGATTAATTATTACTTATTTGAAAATGCATTTGATAATCACCGTGAAGATTCGGAAGACAAGCTTCGCAAGATTATGAAGAAGGCACTTAAGGATTTAAAATCTGGTGATATTTTATAGAGGCTCGGCGTGTTTGCCGGGCTGAAAATTAAATGTTCAAATGCTCTGTTTTGGTAGAGGGGCATTTGACGCTTACGATTTTTCTATACACCTTGTTATTAAGCGGTTCTTTCCAACTTTAGTT
>DMJQ01000018.1:1869-4249 GCA_003457065.1 Clostridiales bacterium | reverse complement strand
TCCATCATGTATGCAAAAAATTGAAGGTGCACTAAAAGGTTTAGGTGGTATAGACAAAGATACGGTAAAAGTATCATTTAACTCAAGTAAAGTAAAAGTAGACTTTGACGAAGATAAAATCTCAATTGATGAAATCAAGGATTCCATTAATAGAGTTGGTTATGAAGTTATAAGATCTATAGTAAAATAATTGACCCTTAGAAACAACTGGAAACAGGTTCTGAGAACTATAGTAATAAGATATAAAATCATCTCATATAAGTCAAAAGTGAATGGATTTTTAGGCACCGAATAAAAAGGCATGGACAATGGCAAATAAATTGTAAACATACCGGAGAAGAGCAGCGATTTTATCGCATGAATGTTCCAAGTTGCATTATTATGGCAGACAATTTCGTCTGCCTTTTTTATGTGTGCCCAGCTGGACAAAGACAATACCAAAGAGTCAGCAAATTCATATGAAACCGCCGTATACCGGACGGTACGAAGGTGGTGTGAGAGGATGCTAAATAAATTAATTATTTANNATTTAGCTCCTACTCGATTGTGACATTTTCATAAACATAAAGACAGATTTCAGTATAAAAGGAGATATAAAGAAATAATTTGACAAATAATTATATAATACTATGTTTTCGATACAGCATCAATTTAAGAGGATATATATGTATATAAACCTGCATTTTAAGCTAAAAAAAAGACATTAACAATAATTTCTATATGCTGAAATTTGTTTATAGAATTTACCCTTAGTGAGTATTATTATGAATATAAGGACAAGTATAACAAATAAAAGGAGGCTTTTATGAAAAAATTACTGTTATTGGTTATTGCTTTACTCATCTTTATGTCCTGTGGGATGACTGCATGGGGGCAAGAGAATGATTACAAAGACAATTGGGCAAAGAGTGAAATCGACTACATGAAGAACAAGGGAATTATCTCAGGTTATCCTAATGGAGAATTCAGGCCTGACAACAACATGAGCAAAGCAGAATTCTACAAAGTGGTGAATGGCATAATGGGCTTTGTTCAAAAGTCTGAGATTAACTTTGACGATGTTGATCCTGCAGATTGGTATTATGGTGAGGTGCAAAAGGGAGCTGGTGCTAATTATATAATCCCGGGAACCTCGCTAAATGCTGAAGAGAATATTACAAGAGGGGAAGTTGCCCGAATAATCGGTATCATTTTCGGAGTAGAAAATGACAAGACTGAAGCATCTAAATTTAATGACAGCTCAGATTTTCCTGAAGAACTTAAAGGTACTATCGGAGGATTAAAGAAAAGAGGATATATAAATGGATATCCTGATGGAAGCTTCAGAGCAAATGCAGAGATTACGAGAGCTGAAGTAGTTAAGATTCTATATGGCATTTCAGGTGAAATAGTAAATTCAGCAGGAACCGTCAGCAAAAATTCAGATGCCAACCTTATAGTAAGTACAAAGGATGTAGTGTTAAAAGACATGACAATCGGAGGCAACCTGTATTTAACAGAAGGCATAGGGGAAGGCAATGCAACACTTGACAATGTAACGGTAAAAGGCAAAGTAATTGTTAATGGGGGAGGATCTAATTCCGTAAGTATCAAAAATTCCAATCTTAATAGCATATCAATAAGTAAGCAGCAAAGTCCGGTAAGGGTAGTATTTGAAAATACTATAGCAGGAGAAATTAAAACTGTAAAACAGGTTAAGCTGGAACTTACAAAAGGAACCGCAATCAAAAAAGTAGAATTAGATGGCAAAGTAGAACTTTCGGCGGAAAATAACACCTCAATAGATAACCTTAATGCAATCAGTAAAGATATTTTAATAAATTCAAAAGGAACAATTAAATTAATTAAGTCTGCAAATCAAATTAAGGTTAACGAATCAATCATTAAAGCCAATGTTTCTTATAAAGTAGTTGCCGGGAAGCTAAAAACAGTAAATTCGAGCACAAAAACTACCTCAGGTTCCTCAACTCAAAATACGGTTACATTAAATAGAATAACCATTAAATCACTACCTGACAAAACAGATTATACAGTAGGTGATGAACTGGACATTACCGGTTTGGTTGTAGAGGGAATATACAGTGACGGCAGTAAAAAAGCAGAGAAGGTAAAAGAATCCAATATAACAGGCTTTGATAGCAGAAAACCCGTGGCAAAACAAGTATTGACAATAAAAATCGGGGGAAAAACAACTACTTTCACAATAAGTATATGGGAAAAATCAGAAGTAAATAAAACAGAACTGGCAAGAGCCATAGCTGAAGCCAATAAAAAGCATGAAGCAGATTATACAAAAGAATCCTGGACAGGTTTTATTTTAGCTTTAGACAAGGCTATAGAAGTAAATAAAGATAAATATGCAACACAAAAGGAAGTTGAT
>DMJQ01000018.1:0-1720 GCA_003457065.1 Clostridiales bacterium | reverse complement strand
GAACCGTTTATGGATGCTCTGGAAGAAGCAATAGAAATAAAAGACAATCCGGATGCAACTCAAAGAGATGTGAATCAGGCATTAGAAAATTTAAATGCTGCAATGGAGGGCTTAGAAGAAAGAGAAGAACCGTCAGAGCCATACATTACAAATATACTTCCGGATGAAGATGTAACCCTTAAAGCAGGCGAAACATTAGAAGTCAGCTGTAATGTAATTAATGCACCTGAAGGCGGCATGGCTTATTTCAGATTACTTTTGCCAAGTATCAAGACCAATGCAAACAGAACAGTTGATAAAAATTCTTATAATTATGAAATAAAAATGGCTGAAACAGTAACAGGCTCCGGAATTTATTCAGGTCATTGGATTGTAAAAGAAGGCATAAATGCAACGGGTCTGGAAGTTGAGGTTAATTTTACAAGCGAGGATGGTGCTGAAACTCGGGCATATGCAGCCGGAAAGGTAAATATAATGATAGAGGGTCCCGTGGAACCGGAGGTTGACAAAACAGCATTAGCAGCTGCAATAGCTGAAGCTGTGGAAAAGAATGAAGCCGATTATACCGAAGAATCCTGGATACCGTTTAAAGAAGCTTTATTAACAGCTAAAGAAGTAAATGAGAACGAAGTTGCTACTCAGGATGAAGTAGATGCGGCATTAACAGAGCTGAACACATGCATGAATGGATTGGTAATAAAAGAAAATCCGGCGGAAAAACCAAAAGTGACAGTAGAGGTTAAAAATTCATCGCCTACATTTTTTCCGGCTTTAATTATACTTAAGGTAGCGGTTGAAAATATACCTGATTCTGCAAAGTATGATGTAGTATATCAGCTAAGCGGTGGTGAAGAAGTACATACAGCTATATATGATTTGGGCACATGGACAACAGATTCAATTTTCTTTAATCCAAAAACCATAACAGATAAAGTTAATATCAGAATATACGATGCTGAGAATAATCTGTTATATACATTTACAGATGTGGTAATAGAAAATCCGATGATTCCAAAATAATATCAAAGCAAGTTTAAACTGTCCTATCAATCGTTTTTTCATAAGCGATTAAATAAAATTAAAGGAGGAGCCATATGAAGAGGATGAATAGGATTTTAGCGTTTTTGCTTGTGCTGACAATGTTAATACCTACATTTGCATTTGCAGAAACCGAAAATTCAACTCAAGGGGAAGTCCTGACAAGAGCAGTAGAAAAATTTGTGCCTAAGGAAGAAACAGAAGGGATCAGACTTGAAGTTGATCCGGGGAAATTCTTTGAAGNNTGAAGATGAAGTAAGGATTATTGTGGAATTAAAATCCGAGCCGTCAGCAGTCTATGCGACAGAAAGAAATTTAAGATATGAACAAATGTCGGAATCTTCAATCAAAGAAATCGAAAGAAGAATTGATGAGGAACAATTACTGGTTAAAAAACAAATAGAGACCAGTGTAGGCATGAAATTTTTGAACAGCTTTAATACGGCGTTTAATGGATTTAGCGGAACCGTTAAATTCAAAGATATTGAAGCTATCGAAAGTATGCCTCAGGTTAACAAGGTATACATATCCAATGAGTATGAAAGACCTGAAATAAAACCTGATATGGATACGTCTAAGAACATGATAGGAACTCAGCCCACATGGGATATAGGATACAAGGGCGAAGGTACTGTTGTTGCCATTATAGACACAGGTATTGATCCGTCTCACAGAGATATGG
>DMJQ01000169.1 GCA_003457065.1 Clostridiales bacterium | reverse complement strand
TAAAAGCAATTTGACTATATAATACAAAAGACACGAGTTTAGAGAATGGGAAGATACCTTGTGAACTTAGCAAGCGGCGCTTTGGACTTATTTTCAATCCAAGGTTTATCTAAAGAAGCCGAATCATGACCATATGTTTATAAAGATTTAAAAATAAATTAATGTAAGTTCGACGGAATTAAAATTCCGCGAACTTTAGATCATATTCGTACAAATTTGCAGAAAAACACTGCATTTGTACTCATAACGTGAAAAATCCTGCGGGTTTTTCCTTGCTATGCAAGGGGTTCGGCTTCGTCGAACTCACGTTAAATTAAGTTTAATATAGGAGGATTTAAAATGGCAAAAGGATTTAATCCAATGGGTGGAATGAATATGAATAATATTATGAAGCAGGCCCAGAAAATGCAGAAACAGGTTCAGGAAGTTCAGGAAGCTTTAGGGGAAAAGACCCTTGAAGTAACCTCAGGGGGCGGAGCTGTTAGGGTAGTGGTATCAGGCGCCAAGGAAATAAAAGAAATAAATATTTCCAAAGACGTAGTTGACCCAGATGATGTTGAAATGCTTGAAGACATGATAGTTGCCGCTATTAACGAAGCGTTCAGAAAAGCAGATGAAGTAACGGAAAGTGAAATGAGAAAAGTCACAGGCGGAGTAAATATTCCAGGGTTATTATAATGGAGCAGTATACACCGCCGATTATGAAATTAATTGAGGAGCTTGCCAAACTTCCCGGGGTAGGAAGAAAGACGGCTCAGCGTCTTGCCTTTCATATTTTGGACATGAAAGGCAGCGATGTGGTGGAACTTGCAAAAGCAATTGTGAATGCCAAAAAACTTACAAAGCATTGCAAGACATGCGGAAACCTGACAGAAGGAGATACCTGCGGCATTTGTGGAAATGTGAGAAGAGATCATTCAACCATATGTGTTGTTGAGGATGTCCGGGATATTTCAGCCATGGAGCGCACGAAGGAATACAAAGGCGTTTACCACGTCCTCCACGGCACAATATCACCTCTTGAAGGGATAGGGCCCGATGATATCAACATTAAGAACCTGATTACAAGACTTAATTCGGATATATCTGAGGTCATACTGGCTACAAATCCGACCATTGAAGGCGAAGCCACAGCTGTATACATATCACGTCTCATTAAACCCATGGGAATTAAAACTACCCGAATAGCTCACGGCATTCCGGTGGGTGGCGACATAGAATATGCCGATGAAATAACGCTCATGAGGGCCATGGAAGGCAGAAGAGAGATGTAAGTTGCTGCTGGTGTTGTGTAAAACAAATAAACTTCTTTCATTTTGTAAATGTCTGAAGTGAAGTAAATAAAGTAGTGTTAGGAAACATGGTTTAAAAGGGATAAGGAATCTCGGTTAAGCCATGTTTTTTTATTAGATTTTTAATTAGAAGAAAGAAGAGATGTCTTGGTTAAAGCCAGTAAAATCAATGGATTATGAGATTGAATGGAAAATAAATTAGACATGGGAAATGGATAAAAACACTCATTCATCTTCATTCTAGAACATCATTTTATAAGTACTTTATTTTCGGTTTCTGGGGTAAAAATTAGAAAATGTAACTACTTTACTTCGGTTCAATAAGGAATAGAGCAAGTAAATAGAACACTGGCAAGAAATTACTTGCCAGTGTTCTCAAGGGGTTGAGGGGTGTTCGTGAGAGAACTTTATTTGAAAAAGGTGAGGAGTTTGTTTGATGAACACATAGTTAGGATTAAGGAAAAAGGGGTAAGGAATATAGGGAATAAAAAAGGCGGGATATAGGGCTTAAATAGTTGTTGTAAAAAGAAAATAAAGTAGTGGCAGTAAAAGGGATAATGAATCAGGGAAAGTATTGGGAATACAAGGTTTAGTTAAGCTTTAAGGTTAAAGGAATATGGATATTAAAGGAAATTTGTGAAAGGACTTTATTTACTTTTACTATACAACATACGCCTTTTTTTCTGTTTCTAAAAATGATGTGGTGAAAAATTTTAGAAACAGAAAAGTCCTTGCATTGCAGAAAAGTAGTTACAAAAAGAAAATAAAGTTCTTAGATGGTGTTTTACCCACATTTCTTGATACAAGAATGGGGATAAAGTAGATAAAATATAAGGGAAATGTGGATAAAAGGGAAAAGGTATTAGGACATTATTTACTTTTTATAAGAACTTAGCATATTTTTTCTGTTTCAGAAATGATGAAGAAGAAATTTTGGAAAAAGAAAAAGTGTTTTTATTGATGGTAAAGTTCTTTTATTATGAAAATAAAGTTGTGTTGGTGAGAAATATAAGGAATCAAGAGACATGCTGATAATACCGGGTTTGATAAGATTTTAAGGTATAAGAGGGTTGGTAATTGTAGGGAATTCATATAAGGACTTTATTTGCATTTTCTATAGAACATGCCATGTATTTTCTGTTTTTTAAACTCATATAGATGATAATTTGGAAACAAAAAAGGTCCTTTCATGAAGGATAAAGTTGTATTAAAATGAAAATAAAGTGGTTATTCTTGGATGGATTTTTAATTAATAGATTAGAAGAGGAGGCTTAAATGAATTATATAAGTCTTGAGTCAAAAATAAAAAACTTAATTGATAGAAAATCAGAAGGGCATATAGGTTAACAGTATTTAGTAGGGATTTAGTATTTTGAGAGGTGTCTTCAAGTACACAATGAAAAGTAGCCAACTTGAATTAAATTGGGTTGAAAACGAATAACCAGTAGAAGGCATCTACTGGTTATTTTGGTAAATTACATTCCAGCCATTTTTCTGCATTCATCAGCACATTTACGGCATTCGTCTGCACACTTTTTACAGTGGTCATCTTTGAACATATCGCACTCTTGAGCGCATTTGTCACAAATAGTCGCACAAAGTTTACAAAGGTCTTTTGCATACTGAGCATCCAGTGACATAAATGCTGATGCTTCTTTACAGATAAGTGCACATTCAATGAGCATGCTTATGCAGGCTTTTCTGGCACCAACATCCGGTTCATTTAAGCACATTTTGAAGCATTCAAAACAGGCTTGAGCGCATCTGTTACATGCATCTATGCATGCCTGATACATATCGGTTGTCTTAGTTACTATTCCCATTTTAATCATCCTTTCATTTATTTAATCTTTAATACAGAGTTAGTATTTGACCCAAACTGTATTATTATTCTAGGAATCATAAAAAATTCTTTGAAATGTAGATGGTTTTAAATAATCACATTTATATCGCTTGATTCATAAAATGTATTAATTCGTTAAGAGGAGGATTATAATGCCAGTTTGGTGTATCGGCTATCCACAATTTAAATCTGGAGATAGAATTGTATCACTAGTGTTTCATCCACCAGAGATAAAAAGCGGGACAGAGGCTACTGTAATTTTACCTCACGTAGGTATGTTATATGCTGTGCAGTTACCTGATGGGGAACTTCATAGATGGTTTGCTTGGTTTGAGTTGCAGTCTGTAAATTCAAGACCTTATAATGATAAGTGCCTTCAAATAGGAGATTATGCAAGAGTATTGACAGAGCAAGGGCACCATTCAAAGATTAAAAAAGGAATGATTGTGAAGGTTGTTAAAGTTATTGCGCAAACACCTTTCTATGATATAAGGCTTGACAATGATAAATATCACCGCTGGCTTGCTGAATTTGAGATAACATATCCAGTATAAGGTGTGTGCATACTTAAAATAAATTCTTGAAAGATAATGTAGATTGATAAAAGTTCATGGGGTGTATGTGAGAAAAATCTATAATTCTTTACAGGCTTTTAATACCTTCTGAAATAACTGATTCATTGGTGGATTATACTAAGTATGTTTACTTGTAACAAACAGAAACCGTCAGAGGAAATCAACCCTTGACGGTTTATTTTATGAAGACATTCACGCATAGTCTATACTGTATGCGCAAATAACTACGGTTAATTTTTATAAACAATTGTTGTAAACATGCCCCCTGTTGGGTTGGTCATATTATTAGACATATGATGGGGGATATGACAGTGAAATGGCCAAATACCCGTATTATGTGCTTTAAACTGTATATCCCATGTTTCGCCAGAAGCCACATTTATGGTATTCTTAATTAACTGGCTATTATAAGGAATAGTATTTCCATCAGAAGCAGTTACTAAAAATTGATGCCCATGAATATGAATTGGGTGGGCATCATGCATGATATTACCCAGCCTAATACGGACATTTTCATTATATCGTACAGTTAATGGTGTTGTATAAGGCAAACATCTTCCATTCATGGTAAAGAAGTTAAAATCATGGGTGTGAGGGTCAATATCATATGTGCCTTTTTTCACTTCACCCATTTCTAAGCCCTTCACTTTAAACTCTTGCAGCATAATAAAATGATCATGATTAATAAAATTGTCCTCATAAGGATTTAGAATTATAAATGCTCCACCGAGTCCCATCATTTCCTGTGTTGCTGTAATGTGATGGGTATGATACATATGGGTTCCAGGAGGATTTACAATTTTAAAATGGTAATCGAAATACGAATTAGGTTCAATATTAGGTGATGGTTCTACATCAGGCACACCGTCCATAACATTTGGAATATCTAAGCCATGCCAGTGCACGCTTGTAGGCTGGGGTAGTTTATTATAAACTCTTATGTTGACATAGTCTCCTGGTTAGACTTGAATGGTTGGTCCAGGAGTGCTGCCATTATAGCCCCAAGCATTAATATATAAACCAGGGAGCAACTCTCTATTTTTATTTAATAGGAAAGTT
>DMJQ01000060.1 GCA_003457065.1 Clostridiales bacterium | reverse complement strand
TGGCAAGGCCGAAGGAGATTATCAGAACACCAATAAGCTTTATGAAGCCGGCGCATTGCCAAAAGCTGACGTTGACAAAGCTCTTTATGACCTTGAGAGTTTAAAAAAACAATTAGCCGCTCTTGAAGAGCAGCTTGCAGATAAACAAAAGCTGGCTCAGGAAAAGCTAAATGAAAAAGAAAAAGAAAGACAAAAACAACTAATAGGAAAGAAGGAAATTATTAATGAAATTTATTCGATTAACTACCGTTGCTGCATTATCTGCTACTATTTTTGCCGGAGNNACAGGAAATTATAGATTCAAAACAGCAGCTGAAAAGCAAAAGCCTGGATATTGAAACCATGGCCCAAACTGAGGCAGAGTATCGCAAGCAATTGGCAAAAATGGAAGATAATCTGGAAATTACAGCACCTGATGACGGAGTAGTTACCAATTTGAACGTTAAGGAAGGCCAGTATATTCCAGAAAACCATCATATGGCAACCATAGGCAGCGGCAGCGGCAGGGAAATTGAATGCAGTATACCAAAAGACAACAATTTTGTTACTGTGGGAGATAGTTTAAAAATATCAAATGCCGACCACAGTACCGAGGCCATAGTGACCAAAATTACGCCAGATGAAAACGGCAAAACCGTGCTTCTTTCATTTGAATCGGATGAAATCAATCCCGGTGAAACCTTCAATATGGAATTCCAAAAGGAGAGCGATAAATCCTATACCCTTGTACCAAACGAAACATTGAATATGGATAAGGATGGGTACTTTGTCTACCGAATTGCTAGGCGGGAAGGAATCGTTGGAAAAGAGTACTATGCTTTTAAAAACAGGGTTGATATTGGCGATTCAGATAATACCCATACCCAAATCACAAAAGGAATTGACTTTTTTGAACCGATTGTTTCCGCATCCAATAAGAGCTTTGAGGAGAATGACCCTATTAAAGTAAAGAACGCGAGTGATTTTTTTGAAAAATAAACTTAGCTTATTGCTGCTGCTTTTGACTTTTGCTTTGACTATTTTATGCAGCTTTTATATATCCAAAACCCCGGACAGTCTGATTTTTGCAACACCAAAATCAAATGATACCATAGGGCTTTCCGGAGCGAAAATAGAAGATATGAATGATGACGGTTTAATGCTGACATACACGTCAAAAAAGCCGGCGGCATTGGTTTCCAACAACGCAAATTTCGATTGCAATTTGATTCGTACAAATTATAAATACCCCTACGTTACAGGTTATCCTCTTGGTACGGGCGGTTTCTTTACCAAAACAGATCAAAAAAATACCGAAGCGGTGGCTGTTTTAAACGAATTCGCAGCATTTGAAATCTTTGGCACTACAGATATTTCAGGCAATGCATTTGAAATTGAAGGGGTTATATATACCGTAAGAGGTATCATATCTGACGGAGAGCTAAAAACCAGTAATGTGTATATTCCAATGGACGAAGGAGAATTCCCTCAAAATCTTATAGGCAAAGCCGATATAAACAAAGCGTCTGCCTCAGCCGAACTAATAAATTCACTTAAAATAAACGGTATATCAGAAAATGAATATAACATCATTCCTACTGCGGATATTCACAAATTGTTTTACCAGAAACTAAAAGTCGGGGCATTGGCAATCGCAATGGGTCTTCTGGTTATATTATTGGGCACAATCATCAGCAATTTTAAAAAATCTGTTGCCAATATACATTCATCTATGCAAGTTGAGTATATAAGCGACATTGTTAAAAATCATAAAATTATACTTTTAAAAGTATTTACACTTTGTATAGCGATTTTAGCTGCTGGGGCATGTATGCTATATATGTTTGTTATGATAACTTACTGCTATTTAGATATCCGTGCTCTGCATGCTATTGGAAGTTGGGCTTATAAAGTCCATATTACTGACAAAATTCAGCCTGATATAAGGGATTTTAATATACTGAGCGATTTTCTGCTGATTGTATTAATTCCAGCAGCAGCCTATTTCTACGGAATAATAAACAGAAAGGAAGATAAGCGTGGCATCACTGGAGCTAATCAATGTCAGCAAGAAATATACACAGGATACGGAAGCTGTTAAAGGAATCAGCCTTAGTATTAAAGACACAGAATTTGTTGTGTTTGTAGGCCCTTCCGGCTGCGGTAAATCAACGACGCTGCGTATGATTGCCGGGCTTGAAACAGTAACAGGCGGCACGATAGAAATTGATGGCAAACCGGTAAACGATATACCGTCAAAAGACAGGGACCTGGCTATGGTTTTTCAAAATTATGCCCTATATCCCCATATGAGTGTATTTGATAATATGGCTTTTGGACTGAAGATACGGAAGGTTCCAAAAATTGAGATTAACAGGCAGGTTAGCGAAGCCGCAAAAAGCCTTGGTCTTGAAAAGATGCTTGAACGCAGGCCCGGTGCACTTTCAGGCGGAGAAAGACAGCGGGTTGCAATGGGCAGAGCTATCGTCAGAGCACCCAAAATATTTTTGATGGACGAACCGCTTTCAAACCTCGACGCCAAGCTCCGCATACAAATGCGTGAAGAAATTGCTGATTTACACAGAAGGCTTAACACAACATTTATATACGTTACACATGACCAGATGGAAGCTATGACTTTAGGCGAAAAAATCGTAGTGATGAAAGACGGGATAATAATGCAGGCAGATACGCCAATGAATTTATACCGCCACCCAGATAATGTCTTTGTCGCAGGTTTTATAGGCACATATCCAATGAACTTTTTAAAGGGATTCGTGGAATGTGATGGCAATAATTATATAAACATTGAGGGGCTGTGCAGGCTGCCGGTGGAATTAACCGCAGACTTTCCCGGTGAACCCGTAACTTTGGGGCTTAGGCCTGAGCATTTATATACACAAGGCGGTGAAGGCCGTTTCCGTTTAATGGATGGTTTAATTGAGCATATGGAAGTTTATGGTTCAGAAACCATACTGCATGTAAAAAGGAACGCAACTACCATAAAGGTAAGAACCGATTACAGTCATGATTATAGAATCGGTTCCGCTATAGTCCTATATGGCAATAAGCATCAAGTCCATTTCTTTGATAGCAATGAAAATGCAGTTGCTGAAGACACAATAAAAATACTGGCTTAGGTAAGACTCTTTCAAGTCTATATTAAAAATTGAAGCAATTAATAAAATTAGTGATTTTAAAGCTGCAATGTATATTTTAGCTAACAAAAATGTAGCTAGTAGCCCTGATTATTGGATTGAAAAATTAAGTCTGCCAGATAGTTAGACTTATTGATTATGAATATGGCTAATAAAATGTAAGATTGTACTAAAAAGCGAATCATATAGGAAAGATAAAAAAAGGCAAATATTAGTTATTAATGTTATTATGAACAGGATTAAGAATAAAATATTTCCTAATTCTCTTTATGCTGTATTTTTTCAGCCAAATCAGCTTGAACTGACAAGAATTGGCGCTTATGCTAAAGCCATACCTTCAAACAAGATAATAACCTCAGTTATCGAAGCATTGAATAATACCAATTATTCACAAGGAGCTTTATATTTTAGAGCCATTAAAGGCATTACCCCTACTTGCTGGCATAAGAAGACTTTGATAAAATTATATGATTATGGAGGTCATAGATTTTATAAATAACATTACAGGGATTAACTATTAATTTAGTTAATCCCTGTTTTTCTCAATAAAACATAAATTTTAATTAGATAAAAAGATTGATATAATAGCTTTATAATCTATATTATAAAAGTATATTTTTAACATATTACTTAATACTAAAGGTATTAAATATAATAGGAGGTGATGCCCTTATGACTAAAAATTCAAACGTACCCAATAGATTGATTTCTGAGAAATCCCCCTACCTATTGCAACATGCCTATAATCCTGTAGCATGGTTTCCTTGGTGCAAAGAAGCCTTTGAAAAGGCAAAGGCAGAAGATAAGCCGGTTTTTTTAAGTATCGGCTATTCTACCTGTCACTGGTGCCATGTAATGGAGAAGGAAAGCTTTGAAGATGAAGAAGTCGCTGAAATATTAAATGCTAATTTTATCGCCATAAAGGTAGATAAGGAAGAAAGGCCCGATATTGACAGCATTTATATGAATGTTTGCCAGGCTATGACAGGAAGCGGCGGCTGGCCCTTAACAATTTTAATGACCCCGGATAAAAAGCCCTTTTATGCAGGAACTTATTTTCCAAAGCGTTCAAGCCGTGGAATGCCAGGCTTAATGGAACTATTATCTGAAATCAACAAAAGATGGAAGCTTGAAAAAGATGATATGGAAAAGCTTGCCCATGAAATAACAAGTTTTATTACAAAGCCTCAGACAGTAAAAAGCTTCGAAGCCTCCCCTGAGAAAATACTTCGGCAGGCATTTGAATCCATGTCAAATAGTTTTGATGAAGAGTATGGCGGTTTTGGCAATGCCCCTAAATTTCCAATGGCTCATGGATTATTGTTTTTAATGAAGTATTACAGGGCAGAAAATGTAAACAGAGCATTGGAAATGTCTGAAAAAACCTTATTGCAAATGTATAAGGGCGGTATTTTTGACCATATCGGCTTTGGATTTTCAAGATATTCTACAGATGATCAATGGCTTGCCCCCCATTTTGAAAAAATGCTCTATGACAATGCATTATTGATTTTAGCCTATGCAGAGGCTTATAAAATTACCGGTATAAAGGACTATCAAAATATTGTAGAAAAAACAATTCAATATATCTTAAAGGAATTAACAAGCCCGGAAGGCGGCTTCTATTGTGCTCAAGATGCCGACAGCGAAGGTGTTGAAGGCAAATATTATCTTTTTGAGCCTGAAGAAGTTATAAAAATATTAGGAGAAACCGACGGGAAGCATTTCAATGAAACATTTAATATTACCGAAAAAGGAAATTTTGAAGGGAAAAGTATTCCAAATCTTATTTTCACAGGGATAAAAAATCAAAATATAGAGGTTCATCTTCCAAAGCTCTATGAATATAGAAAGAAAAGGTACGCTCTTCATTTAGACGATAAGATATTATCTGCATGGAACGGCCTTATGATAGGAACCTTATCAAGCGCATATGCCGCGTTTAAAAATCCTTTATATCTAAATGCCGCCGAAAG
Organism: Clostridiales bacterium; assembly: GCA_003457065.1. Classification (GTDB taxonomy): domain Bacteria; phylum Bacillota; class Clostridia; order Tissierellales; family Sedimentibacteraceae; genus Sedimentibacter. The sequence continues at coordinate 2,101 of DMJQ01000060.1, read as the reverse complement.
AGCCGCTGCCTTCATCAAAGACCATATGACAGAAAATAATACTGTCTTTACCTCTTACAGAGACGGCAAAATAAGCAAAACAAGCTTTATAGATGATTATGCCTTTTATATTTTTGGACTATTGGAGCTATATAAGGTAACATTTAACAATCAATATGCAGAAAAAGCCTATAATCTAACAGAAAAAGCCATTGAAGAATTTTATGATATTAATAACGGTGGATTTTACCTTTACGGTAAATCGGGAGAACAGCTTTTAACAAGGCCCAAAGAAACTTATGACGGCGCAATTCCTTCCGGTAATTCTGTAATGGCCTATAATATGCTAATCCTATCGAAACTAAATAAAACAGAAAAATTAGAAAAATATACTGAAATGCAATTTGAGTTTATGATGAAAGAATCTTTCTCCTATCCGTCAAGCCATAGCTTTTTTATGACAGCTCTTATGCTGTATATGAATCCTCCAAAGGAAATTGTATGCGTCTTAAAAGACAAAAGCGATTTTAATTTTGTTGTGAATCAGGTGCCGGAAGACGCCATTGTGAAAATTCTTGATTGCAAAACAACCGAGTATCCTCTTAAAAACAACAAAACAACCTTTTACATCTGCCAGCATCATCACTGTCTGCCCCCTGTAAATGAATTATAAAAGCCTAGGAATAAAATTTAGATTGTTGCCGAAATTCTAACCGGCACCCTCTAAGTTCACAGGACATATTTGAGCCACACGTCTATTCTTTAAGTTCATATCTTTTTGTATTAGTAAAAAAGTATACAGGCATCTGCCGTATACTTTTTTATTTATCTGCTCAATGTTTCTTTCTTGCTTCTGTCATATACAGATACCATATAAATTCCTATCGTAAAGGGCTTTGAAATGAAATGAATATTACCTGAATAATAATTAATATTTATAAGCGTAGGTTTTACTCCTATCATTTCCAAAGAACTGTATCCATATCATATCTGCTCTTTATAATTTACAAAAAGCGCTGTTTTCTCAGGAAAATCCTAATTATTTTTTATCCAATAAAAGACTTAATATTTTTCGTAAATTCGATCTCTATATTGTAATATCATATAAAAACTTATATAATTATAGCCGTAGTCCTTTGCTGTTTAAAAATAAATCACTTGTATTTTTAATTATAATGAAGTAAATAGATAACCTTTATAAAAGCCTTCAAAATAAGAAATATACCCTCACTGTCCCTCACAAATCATATTCTTGCTTATTTTTAACAGGCTTTTATTGTTTCGTATAATGAAATTGTTGTGATAATTTTAAATATAGTCATTTAACAATTATAATTTTATTTAGAGGAGGATACAAATGAAAATCGCAATTGCTTCTATGATGCATGAGAGCAATTCGTTTACGGAAATACGTTCTGTTTGTGAAGATTTTACGACGGTTTTCGGTGAAGATGTTTATAGGACTAAGGGCTGGGGCGAATCCGTGGTCGGCGGAATATATAAAACCCTTCAAAAAGAAGGCGCTGAGATTTTCCCCACATTTTTTGCCAGAGGAATCCCCTCGGGTATGCTTACATTAGAAACATTTTTAACCTTTAAAAACAATATAGTAAAAGGGCTTTCTGAAATACCATATCTTGACGGTATCTGCCTTGCCCTTCACGGCTCTATGGCCGTTGACGGTGAAGATGACCCCGAAGGAGCTCTTTTAGAAGATATAAGAAAAATATGGCCTGATGTTCCAATCGTAAGCTCCCTTGATATGCATGCTACTTTAACCGATAAAATGATTCGCAACTGCAACGGCTTTTACGCATATAGAAAGGCACCCCATACAGATGCATACGATACAGGCGTAAGGGCGGCAGAGATTCTCATTCAGGCCCTTAAGGAGAAGAAAAATTTAAAAACTGCTTTAGTTAAGATTCCTCTTCTTGTCTGCGGCGAGCAGAGCGAAACAAGAGTTGACCCGGCAAAGAGCCTTTTTGAATCTTTGATTGAAATCGACAAAAAGGATAAAGTTGTCGCTTCTTCTTATGTAATGGGCTTTCCCTGGGCAGACTCTCCTTTTGGCGGTGCGGGCCCCTTATTATGCGGATGTGAGGGAGATTTAGAATTTTTA
>DMJQ01000076.1 GCA_003457065.1 Clostridiales bacterium | reverse complement strand
AGACAACCTTGATATTTCATTTTTCAATCCTCCTTTGAGGATAGTGTATCGTATATCTCTGTGCCGTCATAGTAAAAATCCGACATTGTTTTCAGATACTTTTGAGGGGTAACACCACTGATAGCCTTGAAATCTTTATCAAAATGGGCTTGGTCAAAATATCCGGCTTGTTGCGATAATGCCGCAAAAAAGCAAGGCGATGTTTGAATGTGCTTTAATACGTAATTAAAGCGAGTTAAGCGTGCATAGTTTTTAATATTCATTCCGATTTGTGCAAGAAATAATCGGTTTAACTGTCGCTCACTATAATGGGATTGTCTGGCAACTTCTTTCACTTGTATTTGTCCATAATTATCAGAAATTACTTTAGTTGCCAACAGCAAAGAGTCCGAAACAACGTGCTTTTCCATGCGTCGGTATAAAACCTTTTCACAAGTATTTACCAAATTGGATACAGTTTTTGATGCTACAAAAGCCTGATGCAGCGAATGAAACAGCTCATTGTCAATATCCGTAAGCGAAAGTCGTTTATCTGCAAACTCCGCTTGACTTTGACGGGTGATTTGATACAAACCATAGGGCGAAAGCTGGATAAGTAGCAGAACATGATAACTATTTGGTTCCATTCCTAACAAAACAGGAGTTAAAGATGCTCCCCACAGTTCAGCAATGACTGCGTTTCCGTCAAAAGCAAGCGACAATGTTCCGCAAGCGTTAGGCATAAGCGTATATTGTGCTGTAAATGTCTTATTCGATGGAAATACGATGTTGTAATATTGAATGTATTTTCTCAGCCCCACATGGGAGGGAAACATATTGAATTGTTTGTCATTTTTGATAATCAAATCGTTCCCTCCTTACTTTTATAATTTTTATTAGTCTTATCCATCTAATGCGAATCAAGCAAGTATAAATTCGCTCATCAAGCATTGAATTTCTGAACTACCGTTTTAAAAAAATAACTCGGTAGGTATGGAATGATTTTACCATAGTAAAGCAGGATTTTCAATCAAACAAATATGAATAATGGAAAGGACACAGTTACTATCAAAAAAGTCCGTTCACCATCCTTTTGCAAGGATACTCTGGATGATACTCAGGATATAGATAGACAAAAGCCAAGGAGTTTAATAAAAACTCATTGGCTTTTGATTGATTTGTGCTTACACCAGCTGTCCCGGCAATTTGAGCTTTACCTTGGGCGGGAAGTGAGAATCAAATTCTTCTGCCGCTCTTTCGTCCACAAAGTACCCTTGTGGGGTGTGATAGATACCTGTAATGCCTCGTAAAAAACCTTCCTTAAGTTCTTTCAGCAGAAAATATGGAACCTTTGCATCTCTCGACTCGGCATAATAGTAAATTTCCTTTGTGTAGGCAAGTACAAAACCAGATTTCCCATAAAAGTCAATATTACCCTCCATGCAAAGAACACCGACACTCATACTTTTTGCCTGTTCAATAGAATAATCAAGTAGCGCTTTGCCATAGCCTTTACGCTTGTATTCGGGTGCAATGCTGATCGGTCCAAAGGTCATCATGGGAATTTCTCTGCCGTCATCGGCTTGAATTTTTGCACGCACAAACATTATGTGACCGATTATTTTATCATCTTTTTCCATGACAAAATCAAGCTCCGGCACAAAATCTTTTCTGTCACGAAATTGGTGCAGAACATAATGTTCCAAGCACCCTGGACGATACACATTCCAAAATGCTTCTCTTGTTAAATTTTCCACCTCACGATAATCAGCGGGTGTTTCCAAACGAATTATATAGTCATTTTTATTCATATAATGTTTCCTCCTAAAAATTGATGACTTGCAATGATCGGGAGGTTTGTACTTGATCGTATTACGCAAACCTCCCGGTTAGCATACAATTTCCAAGGTGTTATTTTTCTTCAAACAACAATCTCCTAAAATAAAATTTTATAATCAAACCTGTAGGCAGGATTATCAACTTAGAATATGTATTAAGCATACCACAAAAAACCACACATCACAAGATTAGCTGCATCAACAATTGAATAGACTGAGAGGTGTTTGCCATAAAAAATCCATTCACCGCATTTATGCAAGAATACTCTGGACTATTCTTGGAATTTAGCAAAGCAGGAGACGTTGCATCAGCATAAAGATGTAACGTCTCAACTTCGTAATAAATCAGATTTTCTTGGTAGATGAATTAAAGCACCAACAGAGGGTAACACATATTCTTTGTATGTCATCACAGCTCTTAACAGCTATAATTTGGAAATAAAGATATTGATACATTTCATCAATAACTTGCTCCATTTTTTCATATATGATTCATCGGAAAGAAGTTTTAGGTNNAAATGATGTTCATGCCATAAGCTAACAAATATGTTGTCAAACTCATAATTCCTACTAAGCTGTTCATCGTCCGAATCATAGGAGAAGATGCCAAATTGCTTTAGAAATAGTACTAATTGCTCTGCCTGAGTTGAAAAACGTCCATATCATAGAGCGTTATGATTGCGTGATTTTATAGCGAGAAAAGTAGAAGAGTTAAATCTTATGAAGGTGAAATCAGTAAAACATTTAACATTTGTATGGTAAGTGTAGTTACCTTTTCATTTATGGCACTCAATACTGTGATTTTTTTATGGTATAGCATTGTCTGAAAAGTGAGAATTAGATTGTAATGAATAGAGCCTTCAAATCAGTGCGCATTCGAAGGCTTCATTGCTTACAATTATGATTTAAATTACAAGAGTATTAAGCAGCTCATTTGCAGAGATAACTCTGATGATGGTGATGTATGAAATTTACACAAAAAGGCATGTGTATTGATAGTATGCAATGTTGTACATTCACGAGATATATTTGTGCCAGCTTTAAAACAAAGCTGCAGGAAAATTATATAAGCTTATCTGAACACCTAATCGTAGTTGAAGGGAGAACAAACGTATGAACCTTGTTGTTGAAATTGTTCCACTGGTGGGGATAACTTGGAAAAATAAGAGTATCAATCTACTGGATGGCAAAGAAAAAGTTGAGGCTATTTTAGGAAACCCGAATAGCGTGCAGAAAAATTCCTATTACTATTTTGGAAGTGAGTTAAGAATTGATTTTGACGAAAATAGCTTTGTAAAATATATTGAATTTTTAGCAGGCATTGACGGAGATATTCAGCCAATGATATATGGAGTCAATGCGTTTGAAGTAAGTGCAGACACCCTATTTAGTATTCTTAAAGATAAGAATGATGGGCATATTGATGACAGTGAGTATGGATATTCATATAACTTCTTAAATATCAGCGTTGGCATTTATCGTCAAGGAACACCTGAGAGCTTCCAAGAAATGATTGAGGAAATAGAGGAAGAGAATGAAGAAATGGATGCTGAAGAGTTGGAATATGAGAAAAAGAAAGTTAATCATTGGGCTACGATTGGCATCGGGAATAAAGGCTACTTTCTGTAAATCCAATTTAGCCCAGGATTAAGAGCATTCGCTACTGTAAGCGAATTAAAACAGAACTACAGGAAATTTATATGGGATGAAGAAGGAGAATTAAAATGGCATTACAAGAAATTTATGATTATTTTCGTAACTATGATAAAAATACATACCAGGTATTTGCATGTATTGGTAATGAACCATCTGAATCGGAGATATCTGCATTTGAGAATAGTATCTGAAGCACACTTCCGCAGGAGTTTAGAGAATTTACTATGTCATCATTGGGCGGATTTTTAATTGAGGTAGATAAATATGGATTATTATAGTTGTATGTATTTAATTGAATATTTTGTTAAAATAACAGAGTTATGTGAAGATATCTAAATTTTTAGTATGTGTATTTAGTTTATTTATATGCCACTAATAACTTTCTGTTATGGTGGTTTTTTTATGCTTAAATTTAGCAACAGCTACAATAAACATGGTTTACAGGGTTAATTATAGATACTTTTATTTGAAAGAAGGTGCATTGAGTGGAAGGCGATTATATGGGAGATAGTAGTTTGTTATTAGAGCAGATAGCATTTTGTTCAATGCACTCTGTTCATTATTTGTAATTTATCATTAGTTTAGGAAAGGAGGCGATTATCATTACTACTTTAGATTTTGTTATTCATTTAATAATAGGTGTAGGTTTTGCAGAAAATGAGATAATACTTAAAGATGGTATCGCTGATCTTATTACTAATATTAGCCGGGAGGAAGTATTTGGCATAGGTTTGGGAATAATGAATTCAAAGATAGTGTAAAGTAGCTTATGAAAATAAGGGACAAAAAAATTAGATTCAAAAAGAACGTAGAAAATCAAAAATATAGTTAGCGATAAGCCGTCACCACCCTTGACTGCATGACAAAACAATGCTGATAGGTTTTACCGACGGCGATAAAACTCAAGAACAGAAAGATTTCACCGTCGTGTTCACAGCATTGTAGCATTGTTTAGCCCTGCCATCAAGGGCAAGTCCCTAAAGGGATGGCTGGTGTGTTACCTCTGGCTCTTAAATCTAAGAACAGATAGTAATTAAGATGTAGGGTTTTCTTGCATATTAAAAATGACCTGTTGCCCTAAAAAGATAAGAAGTTGCCATTTACCAGGCATATTGTCAGCATTTTTGAGCATATCTACCTCGTTTAAAGGACGCTTCCATCTATAAAGTTCATGGGGACGCATGAAGTTGTAATAGGCAACCCAGAGGTTCACTCCATAGTAAGCACCGTCATCAGTGCCATAACCGCATGTAACGCGGTAAGAAGCTTTAAAGGTACGGTTAAGACGTTCGATTTTTTGTTTGAAAGGACGAAATTCTTTTGAAACAGCATCATCATTAGTAAGACCGATGACTTGTGTGATGTTGAAATTCCAGTCTTTCTCAAGTTTAAACTGTTGAGCAGCCAAAGGATAAGCACTGTAGCCATCTGCAATGAATTTTAATGCTTTACCTGGGAATTCCTTGAATTTATCAAATGCCATACGCATGGTAAGGATACAAGGGCCAACATCACGGCTCTTAGAAACTTGATAACCAAGAATAGAGCGAGAAACAGTATCCATAATGAGCCAAATATAGCCTTTTAAGCCTTTGATTTTAATATAGGTTTCATCTGCAGATAGATTATTGGAAGGATTGTAATCAAAAGTATCAACAAATGGCTTGATGAGTACAGCAGCTGTTCTGGCATAGCTTGCAACCATGGTGTGAGAGATGTTGATGTTGTGAATTTCGCGCATTGCTTCAGCCGTTTTACGTAGAGATAGGCCAAGGTTAACATGATATGTAAGGCAAAGCCCCATAATATGAGCATTATTCTTTCTAAACTTAAAACTGGTAACCCAAGAAGGCAGTTGGTTTAAGTCCATAGAAAAGAAATCTAACGTAAATTCTCGGTAGATATAATGGAGTTTGTATTTATACTTATCTTCAGGCTTCAAATCCTTAGGAAGCAGCTTTAGATTGTTCTTGTAGTAAGAGCACTTCATGTTGACGCATTTATGAACCACAAAGTGCTTACGGTCCTTTACAGAAGTCAGAACATGTCCACAATACGGACAAATAAGAATTAATGGTGAAGTTACTTGTTCACCGGTAATAAATGTTTGACCACATACTTTGCATTGGAATTGACCGTTTCCACCATTGTTATCATATATGTATTGATGTGGTGCTCCGCATAAAGGACACACTGTATTTTCTGGGATAGTTTTACCGTTACGACGCTGAACTGGTTTAACAGCCTTACCATATTTCCAGAGAATGTATTCAAGTAGAAAACGGTAGTCCTGTTTTTCAAACTTTTTAATAATGGGAAGCTTATCTGTTTTAAATTTTTGATAAGCTGGGCTATTGGAATCATCAAAAGTCCACTGCTTTATAGGAATATATTTTGCGATAAATAAAGTTAATTCATGAATTTGTTTAATTAAATATTGATTATATAGTAATAAATAAGTTATAATTGAAGACATAACAATGACACCTTTCTGAGTTGTTTTGATGTTGTGGTAAACTTCAATTATATCAGAAAATTCGGGGTCATTGTTTTTTTATTTAAAAAAACTATGTAACCCTTGATAATATAGGATTTTAAATAAAAAAGTGGAGTGTCTACTTGACACTACAATTCAAAATGGGAGGTATCGAAATGAAAAATAATAAAAAAATGTTAATGAATACGATAAAAAATAAAGAAAGACATGATGAGATTAATAAAAGATTGATTACTGTATCTGAAAGTGATGTAGATAAAGTTTATGATATATTAGATAGTTCAGTAAAGGGTAAGACAAAAATACAAATAAAGTCTGCAAGAAACTTATATGGAGATAATACAGTAACCTATAATAGAGATAATAGTTTATTTAAAAAGCTGGTTAAAGCATTTATAGATCCCTTTACCACGATATTAATTGCCCTTGTTATAGTATCTATATTTACAGATGTTATTTTGGCTGAACCATTAGAGAAAGACTATACCACAGTAGCTATCATTTTAATCATGGTATTAATATCGGGGATATTACGATTCGTTCAAGAAACCAGAAGTGGAAATGCAGCAGAGAAGCTATTAGAAATGATTGAAACCACAGCCAGTGTTGAAAGGGTTGAACTTGGAACCATGGAAATACCTTTGGATGAAATAGTTGTAGGGGATATTGTACATTTATCTGCCGGGGATATGATTCCTGCTGATATGAGAATTATTAAAGCAAAGGATTTATTCATAAGCCAATCATCTTTAACAGGAGAGAGTGAAGCGGTAGAAAAGACTTCAGCAGCTTTAATTAGTGATGGAACAGCCCTTGAAAGAAATAACCTTGCTTTTATGGGAACTGTTGTTCTCAGCGGCTCTGCGAAGGGAATGGTTGTTTCAACCGGGAATGATACGATATTTGGAGGAATCGCACAAGAATTAAATAAAAATCCAACAGAAACAATCTTTGAAAAAGGAGTTAATTCGGTATCTTGGGTTTTAATTAAATTTATGCTGGTCATGGTTCCCATTGTGTTTTTTATTAATGGGATAACAAATGGAGATTGGATGGGAGCATTATTATTTGCTATATCCATAGCTGTGGGCTTAACTCCGGAAATGCTGCCAATGATTGTCACCACCAGCCTGGCAAAAGGTGCTGTATCTATGTCAAAGGAAAAAGTAATTATTAAAAACTTAAATTCAATACAAAATTTAGGGTCAATGGATATACTGTGCACTGATAAAACAGGTACACTTACTGAAGATAAGGTTAAATTGCAATATCATTTAGACATAGATGGTAGTAGCGACACCAGAGTATTAAGGCATGGATTTTTAAACAGTTATTATCAAACCGGGCTAAAAAATTTAATGGATATTGCTATCATAGACAAGACTATGGAATTAAAAGATAGTGATAAAAATATAGAGCATAGTATCACAAGGTATAAAGAGGTAGATGAAGTTCCATTTGACTTTACCAGAAGAAGAATGAGTGTTGTGTTAGAAGATGAAACGGGCAAAACACAAATGATAACTAAGGGTGCAGTTGAAGAAATGCTTAATATATCAAGTCATGTAGAATATAAAGGCAAGGTTGTTGAATTAACTGAAGAGATGAAAAAATTTGTTTTAGATAAGGTAAGAGATTTAAATAATAATGGAATGAGAGTAATAGCTGTTTCACAGAAAACAAATCCTTCACCGGTTGGAGAGTTTTCCGTTGCTGATGAAAATGATATGGTATTAATCGGGTATCTCGCTTTCCTCGATCCACCAAAAGAAAGTGCAATAACAGCTATTAAAGCTTTAAAGGCAAGTGGTGTAGATATAAAAATATTAACAGGAGACAACGAAGAAGTAACAAGAAGTGTTTGCAAACAAGTTGGAATTAAATTTGATAAGATATATTTGGGCTCAGATGTTGAAGGGCTTTCAGATGAGGAGCTTGGTAATTTAACAGAAAAAATAACTATTTTTGCTAAAATGTCACCTTCTCAAAAAACCAGAGTTATAAATGTCTTAAGGGATAAAGGACATTCTGTAGGGTATATGGGAGATGGTATTAATGACGCCGGAGCATTAGAGGCTTCAGATGTAGGAATTTCAGTTGATAATGCAGTAGACATTGCAAAAGAATCAGCAAATGTAATCCTATTAGAAAAGGATTTAATGGTACTTGAAAATGGTATCATTGAAGGAAGAAAGACTTATGCTAATATGATTAAATATATTAAAATGACAGCTTCATCTAACTTTGGGAATGTATTGTCAGTATTAGTAGCAAGTATTTTTTTACCCTTCCTACCCATGGCACCTTTACATCTGATTTTGCTTAATTTAATATATGATATTTCCTGTACTGCAATTCCATGGGACAATGTAGATAAAGAATTTTTAGAAAAACCAAAAGCATGGGATGCAAGTTCAGTTTCCAAATTTATGTTATGGATAGGACCAACCAGTTCTGTATTTGATATTACAACATATTTATTGATGTACTTTATCATAGCTCCAATGTTTACAGGCGGATTGTTGTTTCACCAGCTAACAGATCCTAAAATGATGGCGTTATATATTGCTGTTTTCCAAGCGGGTTGGTTTGTTGAATCAATGTGGAGCCAAACACTTGTAATTCATATGATAAGAACACCAAAGATACCTTTTATTCAAAGTAGAGCTTCAATACAATTGACTTTACTCACATTTGCGGGAATAGCTTTACTGACTATAATACCATTTACCAGCTTTGGAGCATCTATAGATCTAACACCACTACCAAAGATTTATTTCCTGTATTTAGCCATTACAATAATTCTTTATATGGCATTAGCTACAATCATGAAAAAACTATATGTGAAAAAATACAAAGAATTGCTTTAAAAGGATTGTATATAAAGGATATATTTTTGTCCAAACTTAATTTTTAATATATCTAAATTAACAATTTACATAAGCAAGGTTTCGTTATTAATAATTTTTGAATTTTATAACTGCAGGATGAATCATATAACTTTCTTGTTATTGCCAGATATAAGTATTACAAATCGGTGTAATCTTCAATGCAAATGTTGCTATTCAAAGGCACATCATAGACAAATTGAAAAAGAAATAAGTATAATGGTGAAATGAAAAGCGGGCAAACCAAGCCGTAAATAGCGAGGTTTGCCAATTTTTTTTGTATAATCCAAGATTAGCTTTAGTAAAACCGATTTAAGCGTACAGGGGTGTGTTCATTTGATTCGCTTTAAGTTTATTAAATTTGAAGTTACTGCTACACCACCTGCCATAGCACTACCGATCCCCCAAATACTTTTTATAGCTATTCCAAGACAACCAGCAATCAAAAGTATCATCCCGACTGTAATTCCAACAAAAGAACCTATTGTAGCAATTTTTATTGTTGGATATGTTCCGCTAGCTGCCTTTTGGGCAAACTCCAGAGATCTATACTTATGCTCCTTTAAATTAAACTTATTCATAGTTCTTCTCCTATTCAAATATTTGGTTAATGAGGTTATCCAGCATAAATTGAAAAACTTCAAAATGGTTGCATATCATCTTTTCTTTACTTGTAATTGTAAAAAGCAGTGCTGACATGACTGAAAGAGCCTTTTCTTCACTTATGCGAAGGCTCAAAAAAGGCACCTTAAATAATTTTTTTGCACAACTCAAGCTGTCTTGTGTAATACTTTCTCTTTCTTCAGTGGAAATCTTATTTAAGAAGCTAACAAAATCGGTACTGGTCGTGTTGTAAAGAAAAGGACTTTTGTCATATTCTAAATACACTGCCTTTAGAGCTTGGCGAACCCCGTTTTTGTTTTCTTCTTTCTCCATAATTTTTTCCATTAAGTCGTAAAGATCACGTTGGACTTTTTTTATGGTTTCTAAAAAAAGGTGTTCTTTAGAAGAAAAAAAGATATAGAAGGCACCTTTGGATATACCTGATTTTGAACACAGAGTATCAATGTTTGTTTTACGATAACCAAACTGTTCCCACTGTTCTTTACATTCTTGGATGAGTTTTTCTCTGATATTTTCTTTTTCTGTTTCAGTGAATCCCTTTGGAATAAAAACCACCTCAATTCTATATGACTAATAACATTTTTTAAGTCACATAGATTATACTATATCTTTTGGTTAAGGTCAATAGAAAAACAGTAACTTATAACAAAACGAATAAAACACTTATTTTTACTTTTATACTTGATGCAGTAGCATCCACAAAATAGAGTATAGACCTTCTTATGCTGCACGTTGTGCCGCATAACAAAAAAATTTATACACTGGTGTTACAATTTTGCTTGACTAGGACAAACCGGGAAATGATGCATAAGGAAGATAGTCTATCCTCAACAATTGGAAAGAGCCACTTAATTAGAAATACTAATTTACCGAGATTAAATCTCAGGCAAGTTAGTATTTCTTTTCATAGCCTCAGTTTGATTTTTATTGAAGTTTATGCTTTTGTAAAAGCTTACCTGCTTTGATTTCCTATTTGTATAATCCGATGGTTATGAGTATACTCATGTAAGCGGTGAGAAATAGAAATCACGGTTCTACCTTGAGATGCACGCTTTAGCGCTTCCAGAACCTGACGCTCGGTATAGCTGTCAAGATTCGCGGTGATTTCATCCAGCAGCAGGATTTTTGGGGAAGTAGCAACTGCTCGTGCAATGGAGAGCAACTGAAATTGACCCTGTGAAAAAATAGCATTTTCAGCAGGTGTGTCATATCCGTTTTCAAGAGTTAAAATACTCTCGTGTAATCCAACCAACTTTGCTGCATCCTCCACTTGTTTGAAACTGATTTCAGAGTTGAACAAAGAAATTTGATCTCTAACCGTACCGGATACCAGATGAAAGGACTGCTCCACATAACCGAACAATTTTCTTTTTTGTTCATCGGGGATTTTATCGGCATTCATACCACTTACAAGCACTTTTCCTTCATCGGGACTATACAATCCAAGAAGCAAACGGAAGATGGTACTTTTGCCTGCACCTGTTCTACCCACGAAGGTAACTGCTTCGCCACTTTCTACTGTAAAGCATAGGTCACTGAATAAAGTATTTTTGTTATCATAACCAAAGCTCACATGGTCAAAGTGAATATATGGCTCATTCCTTGGGGTAAGTTCTATATTAGTGATGGATGAATCAGTTTTTTTTCGTTCCGGTTCCTGTAAGAATTCATTGATTCTTTTTACTCCTGCAACAGCGGATTGGATGTTCTGAATCTCCATACCGATACTTTCCAGCGGTTCAAAAACCTTGCTCACATAAGCAATAATTGCTACAGCCGTGCCAACGGTTATGCCAAAGAACTGCTGTACTTGCCCTCCCGAGGCAGAGAATATCATGATCACTGCAATGATACATGAGCTGATAAAGATGACAATTGGAGAATAAATGGAATCGTACAGATTGGATTTGTCTGTTGCACGATAGCTTTCCTCGATGTAATCATCATATTTCTGCTCCATGTATTTTTGGCGGAACATGGTATGAATCATGCGAATGTTGCCAATAGTCTCCGGTACATGGTTGTTTACCTTGCTAATGGCGATGCGATTGGTAAGCTGTGCCTTCAGTATCCGCTTTTGGAACAGGCGTGTCATAGTAAACATTAGCGGTGTAATCAATATCATCATCAAACCAAGACCTTTGTTTTTATAAAAGATAACTCCCAGAATACTGAGTATCTTCAAAGCGTCGGCAAACATACTTATGATACCATTTGTAAACATGGAATCCACCGCATCAACGTCGTTTACAAACTGCGAGGTTATTTTGCCGGGTTCATTTCTTGTGAAATAGGCAGCAGGTAGATGTTGAAGCTTTGCACACATTTCGCTTCGCAGACCGTGAGTGACCTTTTGTCCAAACTTAGTAATCATTATATTCTGCCCTGACTCAAATAACCCTGAAATGGCAAGCGATCCAAAGTAAGTCAGAGCGAGATTAAGTGGAACTTGCTGCAGTGCAGTAAGGAGATTGACGATACGTTCTAAAACAAGTGGCGGGAAAAGCGCCGTTACAATCGCACCTGCTATAATAAATACAGTCAAAAGAGTCATCCATTTAGAGGATGAAATAATTTTGCGTACAACTGATTTAAGGTTGCTCTTATTATTCGTTTTGCTCACTTCCTTCCACCTGTGCGTTATACAGCTTTGCATAAGCGCAATTTTCCTGCATCAATTCCTCATGTGTAGAAAATATGCATGCACCGTCGTCTAAAAACAGCACTTTATCAAATGTTGGAAACATATACAGGCGATGAGAAATAAGAATCACTATCTTATCTTTCGTCAGCGTATGCAGGTTTTTGAAGATTTCTTTCTCCGTGATTCTATCAACTGCTGAAAAAGGGTCATCTAAAATTAAAATTTGCTGTGCGTTGTAAAGAGTGCGAGCTAAGGCAGTTCGTGCTTGCTGACCGCCTGAAAGCCTTATGCCGCTACTGCCTACTGAAGTGGAAGCTCCTTGTGGCATCTGTGCTACTTCTTCATCAAAGCATACTGCTTGAAGATAAGGTGTAATGCCCCTTTGTTCTCCTAACTGAATATTTTCTTCGATACTGTCGCTCATCAGTTCTGACTCGTGTCCCATATAGGAAATTAGTCTGCTGCGTTCGTAGTCACTTAGCTCTGATAATTCTCGTTCCCACACTCGTATGCTCCCATCATAGGGAACTTCGCCAATAAATGCTTTGCCCAGTGTGGATTTGCCGCAGGCAATGGATCCTGTTACTCCGATGATCTGTCCTGGATAGGCAAAAAAAGAAATATCTTTTATTATCCAGGAACTGCCTGGCCAGCGAAGTGATAAATTAGATACAACGAGTTTCACAGGCTGTGAAAAATCAATTGAGGTCTTAGTATTTGGTTCCACATATTCCTTCATCAGCGGCTTAATCCTTGCCCATGATACCTTTGCCTTTTGCACTGAGTTAAACAACTTTGCCGCCTTTGAGGATTTAAGTGCCATTTTTGTAAAGGCGGAAAGAAAGGTGGTAAAGGCTGCTATATTCCAGCTGGTCCATCCTGTCCCCAGTACATTTTTTGCTCCTAAGTAAACAATCAGGACAGCGCCACTCATAGATATAATGTTATAAAGTGGCTGCATGGTATTTTCCCATATATTTGCTGAAACAGCACGTTTTTCGTAGTTCTTAAGGTGGGTTTCGTAAGCTATGTCACGGTTTTGCTCGCTGCCATAAATACGGTAGGTGATGGCATTTGAGATTCTGTCCATGGTCGCATTATTAAGTTTATCTGTACTTTTTTTGTATTCCGCATTGTAACATGTGATACGGGTTTTAAGCCGTTCGGCAATGAAATATGCAATGGGCGTGAAGATACACGAAATTAAAGTCAGTCGCCAATCATAAAAGAAAAGCAAGGAAAGATAAGCTACTATAACTACGCCAGTATCAAAAACCTCTGTGGTAAATTTTCTCATTCCCTCTACACAGGCATCCACATCGGCTATGGCTTTTGTCATCACGGCTCCAAGAACCTCCTGCTCCAATTCATCCTTACTCATGTTTACCAGGCTGTTATACAGCATATGGCGCATATTACGACTGGTATTATTGGCAAAGCGCCTCACATAAAATCGCTTTATGCTACGCATGAGCTGTACAATGAGGATGACTGCAAGGTAAGTAATTGCAAGTCTGACCATAGAGTAGAAGTCTTTATATCCCTTAATAATGTCCAACAAACGCTGTGCCAGCAGCCCTTCAAAATAGGGACCTGCAAGCATGCCGGCGTTATAAAGGATACCTGAAATAGTTACCAATGTTAGAGGGCATAATTCCATTTTGAAATAGGACAAGATACGATTGGGGGCTGTGACATTTTTAATCCGCCTTTGTTTGCTCATTTTGATCCCACACCTTCTGTTTTAGTAGACGTACGGTGAATTTGGTTACATCTCGTGTGATTGTTGTGATTTGGCGTTTTGTATTGTCCATTTTATTGCTCCTTTTTATTAAAAAAGTAGATGTAGTATCAACTAAATATATGATACTACATCTATTTGTAAATTTCTATCCTTAGGGTGGCATTTTGCTAGAAATTTATATAAACTATTTTATTTTCTATTTATGAAGGGATATAATAAGTTCTATTTTTCGAATGATAACGGAATTTCTTAACTACAATTGATCAAATTCGTAACCGCTTAATAAGACAGCGTATTTAAATAAAAAATTCAATATGAGATAATACTCTAAAAGCTTAAAAAACTCTGAAGAGTTTTTCAATTTTTGGTATATACAATAAACCACCGGCTGAGCCGGTGGTCATGATTCCATCGTAACTCCAAGCCTTCTTTCACAAATAATATATAAAATATTACATGGGTTCTCCTCTTCATAGACAGGAGAATCATTGGAAAAGCTTAGGACTACAGCTGCCAAGGGCAACAATGGCAAACTGGGTA
>DMJQ01000096.1 GCA_003457065.1 Clostridiales bacterium | reverse complement strand
GCATCCGTAACCTCCATGCCGCCGAGCATTTCCGATGCAAGTATTTTGCCTGTATTGACGTCCATCGATATGGCCACTTGTCCGCTTACAGCGCCGATAATTCCCATAAATACCAAAATGTCACGATTATCAACAGGGTTTTTAGAAGAATGAATCTCCGCAAGTGTAATTTGTTTTGTGGAAAAAGACTCCAATACCGTATGCCAGGCATTGATAAAAATATCAGCATATTTGTTTTCCATTTTAGTGTCTCCTTCTTAAGCGATATAAGGCAGTCTGAACAGGAAAGACGTACCCTTGTTTTCTTCCGTTAAAACTTCCAGTGTACCGCCAAGGCTTATGCATGCTTTTTGGATTGCCGCCATTCCCAGCCCCCTGCCGGAAAGGGAATCTGTACAGGCCTTTGTGGAAAAATGGTCGGCAAAAATCAGATTGCAAATTTCGTTTTTGGACATCTTTTCCAACGCTTCACTGGTATATAGGCCGTTTTGCAATGCTTTTTCTTTTATTTTGTTTAAATCGAGACCCCGTCCGTCATCCGATATGGTAAGGGTGAACCATTGAGCATCTAATCGAGAAATGCGGCATTCCACAAGCCCTCTCTCGTCCTTGCCGCAGGAAAGGCGCTCCTCGTCCGTTTCAATTCCGTGGTCCATAGCATTGCGGAAAATATGAACGAGTGTTTTTAAGAAGTCATTATACTGTTCTTCATTGATGGCAATGTCGTCTCCCTCAACCAGATAAAAGGGCATATTCTTCATAACACGATTTGCCAGATACTGCAAATAGTCCCGGTATTGCTCCAAAAAGATCTTAATATTCTTCCGCTTTAGTTCTTCGATGAGCCCGATTACAGCCGTTGGGGTAAGAGAACCTTCAGCTGAGCGAACCCTGTCTTCTATTTCCGTAAGCTTAGCTTTTGGGNNTTTCGCTTCCATCAAAATAAGAGCTTCCCATAACCTCATAAATAATATTCAAATCGTCTTTTAATATTTTTTCCGGGTCGCAGTCTGCCATAACATGCTCTACATGGGATATGGTGATATCCTTTCCTTTATTGATAAGCTGCAGCAAGGCGTCTTCAAATTCATGCAGCTTATCCGATGCGGAAATAAACCCGTATTGCGCAAAGTCTCCTTTGAATGTATGGACAGCACGGAACAGTTCATTCAGATTGTCTGAAAAACAGTCATCGTCTTTGAAATAGCTGCGGTATCCGCCGGAAAAAATCTCACGGAATTCATCCAGCATCTGTTTTATCTGGCCCTGACGGCTAAAGGCTTTTATTAAAAGCCGCTGTTTATTTTGATCGTTAGCCATGGCTCTTTCCAGATTAATTTTTTCCGTAATGTCATTTAATATAACCATAACGGCTTTTTGCCCGTCGCTTTCTATTCGGCGATATTCAAAGCGGATATTTTTACCGTTGATGATACAATCAGCCGGCAAAAGCATTAAATATACATTATCCGTTACGGGAGAATTATTCTTAAAATAGCTCTCGAAGGCTATTTGAAAGATACTCCTCGCATCGTCACCGAAATAAGGTGTTACTAAATTTATATATGCAAGCATACCGATACTCTGGCCAAAGATACTTACACATTTATAACTAAATTCATTTTTTATAATTAAATCCTTGCCGAACCATAAAAAGCCTTGATCCGCATGATCAAGCAAGTTTCTTACGGCAGCTGACTGATATTCAAGGTTTTGCCGTATTAGCTTTTCCTGTTCATGGGCAGTCATCAGTTTTTGCTGCTGATTTTTTAAAACGCTAATCTGTGCTTCGTTCCGTTTAGAAAGCTCAATCAGAAACAGCTGGATACTGACAACCCCTATATAGGCATTATTTTTGTAAACAATTATGTAATCATATAATTTGCTCTGCTCCCGGTGCATAGCTTGAATGCTGACTCTGGATATACTGTCATTTACATCGGCTTTCATAATATCCGTATCCATCAAAAGGCTGGCGGGGCGTTTCATATAAAGGGAATTCCCATAGTATGTTCCCATTTTCTGAAAAAAGTCCGCCCGCATCACAAGCCCTACCGGAGAACCGTTCTCTGTAATCACAACGCCTTCGGCGTCGCTGTTATCTTCAAACAATGCTTTAACAGTTTCTCCATAAGCGGAAGATTCCACAGTCGGTGTTTGTATGACAAACTGCTCCAGGCCGCTTTCGCTGTCAAACACGTTAAAGTTACTATCCTGCATCATAGGCATTTTCGCGCTCCCCCGCTTCGGCATCAAGAACAGTGTTGATGATATTCACGACAGTATCTTCCTTAAAGGGCTTAATGATATAATGCTTGGCGCCTTTGTTTATTGCTTCAATAATTTTTATTTCCTGACCTAGGGCGGAAATCATAACAACACATGCATTTTTATCCATCGTATGGATTTTTTGCAAAGCAGATATTCCGTCAAGTTGCGGCATGCTGATATCCATGGTTACCAAATCCGGGTGAGCGCTCATATATTTCTCAACAGCCTCCTGACCGTTAGACGCTTCTGCGACAACCTGATGACCTTGTTTCTCAAAAATTTTTTTCAAGTTTATTCGCATAATAAGAGAATCGTCAACAATCATAATTCTTTTCATAATAATCCTCCATTCCGTTAAGGTATAACTTTCTGCGCCCTTATTATATACTGCCGATGTTAAAACCATGTACTTATTATGTAAAATGCAGTGTTATTAACATTTTTTATTCAAATCCCAAACTGGTCTGTTTCGAGAAAGCCTGCCTTTCCGGTATCAATCTAAATTTTTTATTCAAGCCATAAACAATATCCCAATATATCTGAAAATCTCTTTTCAATATTATTACAGCAAAAGATGAGCTGCACCAAACTGGTGCAGCTCATCTTTTGTTTGTATCTTTGCATTTAGAATCCAAAACTGCTTTGCTATATACGATGCTAAAAAATATATCATAGAGACNNAGAGACTTTATTCCTCACTATACCAAGCTTCAATGCATACGCATCAACGGCCTTTTCAAAATAAGTTATTGGCGGCCTTATGATTTCGGCACCAATTTGACTGATTCCTGCATTAATAATGAAAATTATCTTCTCCGCAGCAGGCCTCGAATCAATTTCTAAGCATATTCCTTTAAAGTTCCATGTTGGAATAGAGAAATTAGGGCTATGGCCTATACCTATTTCCCTCATTTTATGACTGGTATTTAGTCCGCCGACACCTGCAAAACGAGTTGCCGCCAGGCGGCAATCATTGCCATTCCTTCAACGCCAATTTTCTGTAATGGCGCTGTCGCCTATATCAGGATTGGCATCATCACTTGAATAGCCTGTCCATCCGGTGTATTACAGAGGCCGTAAACCACTCATCACCCACCTATTTCGCTGATACTTATTCCGAAACTTTCCCCTTTCTGCACATAGCTGTAACAACAGTGCCTGAGGCTATGGTTCTTGCCCCGTCCATAACAGTTTTTGCCGCTGCCATCGTTATATTAAGGAAATTTCAGCTTGTTACTTAATACCATAAGAAAAATGGAATCTTGATAGAAATTTTTTAATTACGGTTTGGAAGCATTTATGGCCTCCCCCTTAAATCAGCTCATCTCTGTTGCAGTCTTTTGAATAAATATATGAAAAGCTCTCTTCCCGCCCGATTGCATATGCGGCCTGCAAAGAATAGGCGCCCATAAAAATATAATCCCCTTTTTTAACCGGCATCCAGTTATTATCAAGATTATACATGCCTTCTCCTGTAAGTATATATGCACCATGCTCCTGAACATGAGTTTCAATATAGCCATGAGAGGCTCCCTGCTTAAATGAAAGAATATGGAAATTCATATCATATGCCAAATCCTTGGGCAAAAGGTCATAAAACAGTACATCATCCATGTCCTCGTAATTAACCGGCGCTATTTCGTCGATATTTTTGCATACAATTTCCGGCGTATAACCTTCCGCAGGGATATAACGCCTTTTATAAAGAAAAACTTCACTTTCCTGACCATTCATATTTTTAAGATTCAGCTCTTCTGTTGATGGGCAATAAATATATCCGCCTTTTGACATGATATATTCCGTACCTCCTGCCGTGGCGGACACCTTCCCGTGAATAACATAGGCAAATGTTTCAATACCACCGCCGCCAAAGCCTTTGCTGGTTCTGCCGTCTTTTCCCATAGTAATTAGATAGTCAACAAAAGACGCTCCTAATTTAGGCGATGAAAGTATTGTAATATCACAGCCTTCAAATCCGGGAATAACATTTTTCACAAGACCATTTGCTGGTATAAGAGCAAAATTCCCTTTCTTAATTACGGCTCTTGTTGAAAGTATATCTTTGGGATAGCCCAGCTCATTGTTTCTATACCCCATTTATATACACCTCTTTCATTTTTTATTTTTCTTTATTCTTTTCATTTTGATATTCCCGTAAAAAAATATTACAGCGCCTATAATTAAAAGAATATTACTTTTGAATTAAGCAGTTTCTAAAACCTGAAAAACCGATGAATACTTTACAACNNAGAAATAGCATGCCTTTGCATTTTTCTTTATGCAAAAACGTTGAGGGTAAGATTTTGATATTTTACGTCAAAACTGCACAGCGCATTTTGAGGATTTTCGATGATAAAGTCACATTTTTATGACAAAACAGACCAGAATTTGGGGCTTTCAGAAATACCCTAGTTTAATCCCATATAAATCCGGTAATAAACAGCGCCAGAACCGAATCTACCAAGATACTTTATCAGTGGTGATTTCTGCTGAATTCATGTTTTCACCCAGCCTAGCCTGTAATTAATTAATCGCAGCTTATAAATAGCCGCCTTCAAAACCTCAGTATCTTATATATATACATCTTCTTATATTTTTCTGGAGACTGTATGGGACTGTAGCTGATGCCCCTTATACCCGGCACAAAAATTATAACTCTAACATCATTTGAGCATGGATAGGTAAATTCAGGTCTTTATACATTTTTTAGTCTCGAACCTTGTTTTATTTAAAACAGATGTATACTTTAGAGGCTTTTCGCTCTCGCATTCAAAAAATGATGTATCCTTAAGCTAAGCTGAATATCCAATACATCCTCGCTGCTGTTAAAATCAATTCCTGCTATTGTTTTTATTCTCTCCAGCCTGTACACTACGGACTTGTGATGAATATACATTTCCTTCGCAGTACGGCTTGCATTTAGATTGCACCTTAAAAACATTTCCAGTGTTTCCAGCAGTTGGCCGTTATGACTTTTCTCATATTCCAGCAATATCTTAAGCTTATCCGACATAAAATCACCGAGCCTGTCAAGGTCTGGAAAACTGCATAAAAATCTATAGGCTCCAAGCTCCGTAAAGCTTACGTATTTATTTTCCCCAAATGCAATTTTTCCAAATTTCAGCGCATCCTCTGCTTCAAACTGACTTTTGGCAAGTTCCTTAACATCATTAGTAATTTTACCTATTCCAACATTTATGTATGAACATTGCGTCTTTATGCGTATGTTCTGTTCCAGCTTTTCAAGAGTGTCTTTTATCTGAGGCAGGTAGTTCTCTCCGGCACAATCCTCAATGGGCCACAATATGGTAAATATATTATTATCAGACTTAGTAATGCTTTTTGGCAGCATATTACTTAAATTTTCAAGCACAGTCGGCTGAAGATTTTCAATATCGGCCATATATTCATCATTACTGTAAAAGCTTTTTTTTGACGGATCCATAACGGCTTCAATTTTTACTACGGCATAATACTTCAAGATTTTCCAGCCTATAAGGTTTGCCCTTTCATAAATAGCTTCCCTCGGTAAATTTGTTCCGTTTAAAAGTTCCGAAATCAAATCAATCTTAAACTTTCTTTCTACTTCCAATACGGTATGCTGGCGGATAAGCTCAAGGCTTATTATTGTAATTGCATTTTCAATTGAAATAAAATCAAGCTCTGTAAGGCCTTCATCGCCTTCCGCTATGCCAAGATATACCATAAGGTTGTTAACGCTTTCAATTGGTACAAGGGTTTGATTTTCAGCTTTGCCGCTATCATAATAACTTACATACTGGCGAAAATATCGAAAAGCGGCCTTTTCATGATTTTTCTCAAGAGGCTCAATTACAATAAAGTCACCATAGTCCTGATGGGAAACGACGGTTTTACGCATGTACTTATCATATAGTGTAACCGGATGCTTTAAAATATCGCCAAGATTTTTTATGATAGTATCCATGGACGGTTCCGTAAGGGCCAATGCGTTCAACTTCTTATGTACTTCTTTATAGAAATTCAGCTTATATGCCTGATTATCGAATATTTCAAGAAGTATCGGATACATTATATCCACATGGGCAACGGATTTCGGCACCTGTATAACAGGAAAATCATGTTTGTCGGCTGCATCCATAATAACACTGGGAACTTCCGATATACGGTTTAGTTTTATAATCAATCCTGCAGATTTCTTTGAAAGACCTTCTATCAGTTTTTCAAGTTTTTCATCGCTCATTTCCGTAAAAGAATAAAAGCTCGTCAAAAGTAACTCGCCGCCCTTAACAAAATCCAGAATATCCGGAGCTTCTATAATAGTAACCCCGCTTACTATCCGGTTAAAGCCTTTGGCACCTGAAATTAGCTTTGCATCTTTCATACATCGCATTTTCATGATATCCCTAATAGTTATTTCCATAGCACACCTCTTGTTTTTATCTGCCAAACCGTCGCCCCATTATTTTATGGAAAATATTCAAGACCTGCATTTAACAGGTTTTAAATGTAGGCGGAAACATTTCATCCGGCTTAATTTTATTGCCGCTTCGCATTAAATAATCCTTTTTCATTTTATCATAATATTGCTGCGCTTTCACCTGTGCAGTTTCATAATCGAACCCGGGAATCACTCTGTTTTTCATAACGACTCTGCCGTTAATTATGCTTGTTACGACATCCCTTCCTGCAGCGCACATGCCCATAGTACGTATGGGGTCATCAACAGCGCCTATATGATAGCCTGATAAATCAATGATAATAATATCGGCTTTCGCTCCTTCACATAAGCGTCCAAGGTCGTCTCGCTTAAGGGCTTTGGCACCGCCAAGGGTTGCCGCCCTGTAAAATTCGCCGTAGCTGTTTTCTTTCCTGTTATTATCTTTATGCTGGGCATAGGCGCTTCCCATACGGATATTCTGAATGATGTCCGGTGGAAAAGTATCCGTACCCATGGACATTTTAACCCCTTTTCGTATGTATCGGCCGAAAGACTCAAGCACCGTGCCTCCTCTTGAATACACAAGAGGGCAATGGATAACCGATGCGCCTGTTTCTACGAGAATATCCAAATCCCTGTTGCTTTTGTCTTCCATTTTTGAATATCCCGATGCCCATATGGCATGGGGAATGAGCGTTCTGTCATCAAGGAAATTAAGGCTTTGCAGATATTCGATGGTGCTTTTGCCGTACTTCTTCTGAATCGTATTATATTCAAATTCACCCTGGGCAGCGTGAAGGCGTACGGGGCAGTCCATTTCTCTGGCAAATTCTTTGGTTTTTAAAATAACTTCTTCCGTTTGCAGCTCTATTCTTTCGGGAACCATGACGGCATTGATAAGCCCCCCATAAGCGCCTGCAAACTTAAAGGCAAACTCCTTTGCCCTTTCAAGCCCTGCCATGCCGTCATTATCCATCTGTTCGATCCTTAAAGAACCATCGGGGTTTGTAACCGTCATGTTTGAAATATAGCTGGGGCCTAAATAAACCCTCAGGCCCAGATTTCCTGCATGATGGGCGGCAGCTACAGCCTCCTCATAGGTCTCGCCGCACTTTTTATAGTATACGCTTGTGATAGGCATTGCCGTAGTCACACCGTGCATAATCAGCTGGCTATAAGCATAAAGGGATTTAAAAGCTTCTTCTTCAACGGTCATATTTTCTCTGCGGTTATTAAAATATTCTTCACACCAGTACAAATGCTTTTTATTATCAGGATTTATTTCAGAAAATATTAAAGCATGGTCAATGTCTCCCAGCGCGTCCAAATCAATAAATCCCGGGCTTATGATTGCGTTTCCGCCTTCTATCAGCTCGTCAAAGTCACCGTCATAATTTTTACCGGCGAAAATAATTGTGTCGCCTTCATATACAACACATCCATTTTCATATACTGCATGATCATTTCCATCGTAGCCTATGACATATTTTCCCGTAACTTTTGTTTTCATTGTCTTCCCTCCCTATTCAACCGGCTCATAACGGTTCTCGTTCACATACGCTCTGGTATTCCCCCAAAAAGTATCGCAGGGCTCCATATATTTTCTTGCCCCTGCTCTGTCGATTGTCGCAAGAGACTCTTCTTCAGCCTCTTTTATCACATCAAATTCATCAACGGATAATACTCTGCGGTTTTCCATTAAAAGCTTTCCATTAATAATCGTATTATCAACATCCTGCCCCGTACCAAAAATCAAAAGCTTATGCACCGGCATAAAATCCGGTGTCAAATGGGGCTGATTCATATTGACTGTTATGATATCCGCCTTTTTACCTACCTCAATAGAGCCCAGCTCATCGTCCCAGCCGATGGCCTTGGCTGCATCTATGGTTATCATTTCCAAAAGCTTTCCCTGCGGCAGGTAATAGGTATTATGTAAAAAGCCCTGATGAAGCATGCGGGTATTCTTTGCGGCTATGAGCATATCGAAGGAAACACCGGGCGAAGTACCGTCTGTGGAAATCGCAACATTGGCGCCAAACTCCATGAGCTCCGGTACAGGACAGCGGTTAAATATCTGAGCAGCAGACGGAGAGCTTGAAACATGGGTTTTTGTTTCGGCAAGTATCCTTATTTCGTCTGTAGAGATGCCCCTGCAGTGCTGAACGTGTACATCCGGGCCTAAAAGGGCATTTTCATCTGTCGCCGCAAGGCGAATCATGCCGCCGAAAGCTTCCGTATGAATCCGTGTATTGTATTTTTTTGCCATCTCCCGAACTTTTGCTGTCATATACCTGTCGTGTTTAGAGAGATTTGCGGCAACATCAGGCGCCGTCTGATTTGATTGATTCACGGAAGTAACCATAACGAAGGGCGCTACAAAAACCCGTATTAAATCATCAGCCATATGGTTAGCCTGTTTTATGGTTTCTTCTGTTCCGTCCATAAGCTCGTCAAAAGTATATTCCGTTTTAATCCACTTGCCGTTTAGAAGCCTTGAAAAAGGCCTTGGAAAAGGCGGATTTGACGGCCCTACAGCTAAAACCTCTCGTACGCCTACTTCTGCGTAGCCTTTGCCATGGTTTACGGGAAACACCGCATTGTCACTTCTTTGAGCATTACTTATCATGCTTACGCCGCAGGTTACGCCAAACTTAAGGCGCTCAAGGGCCGCAAGCTTGCCATCTTTATACCAAAATTCATCGGTTGTATTATGATGATAGAGTTCCATCATAATAGGCATCCAATAGCTTGAGGTATCATAAGCCAAAGATTTGAACATACAGTGGCCTGCATGAGAATGGGTATCGATAAATCCGGGCAGTATCAGCTTTTTATAACAATCGATTACTTTCTTTGCACCTTTTTCGTATTTTTCTTTCAGTTCTTTGGCGCTTCCTACTTCATAGATGCGGTCTCCCTTTACGGCTACTGCACCATTTTCGATAATCCGCCGGGAATTATCCATTGTTATAACCGTGCCGTTTATCAGAAGTATATCAATCATAGTGTATCCCCTTTCTGATTTAATATTGTTAAAAGCAGGCCGCCGGCAAATCGGCAGCCTGCTTTTTGCCTTACAGCAATATGAGAACTATTTATAAAGACTAAATAATTTTTCATTGGTTTAATTTTACCCAATTATAATACTGTTGTGAAGTAGCTTCTTATTTACTATTGAATTAACCTGCCGTATCCCGGCTTTCCAACAATTATTTCATTCTGATAAATTACTTGCCCTCGCAGAATAGAGGTTACGACGCAGCCTTTTCCCTTTAATCCCTCAAACCCTGAAATCTTATTGGTATAAAGGAGCTTATCACCTTTAATCTCCCACTCCTTTTCAGGGTCTACAATAGCTAAATCCCCGTCAGCCCCGGGAATCACTGCCCCTTTTGCAGGATAAAGATCAAATGCCTTTGCCGCTCCAAGGCTCATCATTTTAGCCACATAACAGGGACTCAGCTTCCGTTTATGGTACACCTCGTTAAATATTACCTGAAAACCGGTTTGAACGCCGCTTATACCGCTCCAAACATCCCATATGCTTTTTTTGCCGCCATCGTCTAATTTTTCCTCAGAGGACGCCGGAGAATGGTCACTTACAACACAATCCAACGTGCCGTCAAGCACATATTGCCAGAGGCCCTCTCTTGCCTGCCTATTTCTCAAAGGAGGCGCGCATTTTAAGAGGGTTCCTTTTTCAAGCATATCTTCCTCAGTAAATACCAAATAATGGGGGCATGTTTCAGCCGTTATTTTTACACCTTGATGCTTTGCTTTTCGTATTTCTTCCGCAACCTCCGGATGGCTGACATGGCATATATGCACCTTCGCACCTGTATACCCTGCCATATCGATTATATTTTTAGTTGCAATAAACTCTGCTATCAGAGGGCGAGAATCTAAAAAGTCTCTTCGGGTATTTTTGCCTGCCTGGGTAATTTTCTTTTCTTCTTCCGCAATAATATGATAATCCTCACAGTGGAAACCAAGCATTAGTTTAGTGCCAGCAAGCTTTTCCATGGCCTTTTTAATGATACCGTTATTTACAAACGGATAATCAGAGCCTGCACTGCTCATAAATGCTTTAAAATGCTTTGCGCCAATATCCGCCATTCCATCAAAATCAGCAATATTATCATTTACAAAGCCGCCCCAAAAGCAATAATCAATATAAGAAGCATTTTTAACTGCTTCCGCCTTATTTTTATATGCGTTTATGTTAAGGAGATTCGGGGTATTCTGCAAAGGCATGTCAATTATAGTAGTAATGCCGCCTGCCGCTGCCGCTTTGGAGCCCGTTGAAAATGTTTCCCGCCAGTTATATCCCGGATCATTGAAATGCACATGAGGATCAATCCCTCCCGGAAAAATAAAATTGCCTTTTGCATCAATTTCTTCTGCCGCGGCAATGACCTCATCTCCTGTCATAATTGCCGCTATTTTACCATCTTTAATATATACATCCCCTTGGTAGACCCTGTCGGCATCAACGATTCTTCCGTTTTTCACTCTTACATCCATCTTGACCCCCCTATTTTTTATTCGTAAACATAATAAAGGCTATGTATTTAAGGGTTTTCTCACCATGACATTTAATGGCGTGAAACTCACCGTCTCTGCAAATAGCATAATCTCCGGGCCGCAAAATGGTTTCTTCACCGTTATCATTGTAAAGCGCTTCACCTTCAAGTATAAAATAGGCCTCCTGCTCGCCAATATGCTGGTGCCAGCCAATTGAATCGCCTGGGTGAATGATACTGATTCCGTAGAGCCTGCCAATACCGTGAAAATCTTCCGGTTCAAAGAGATTTTCAATTTCAATGATACCGTCTCCGCCTTTCAGATTAGGCTCATATACTTTACGATACTCTCCCTGTCTTTTTACCATGAGAATCCTCCATTCCTATTATTCGATATGCGTTAATAAACATTTTATAATATAACATGTGCTGCCTTTAACCGCTTGGATATAAGTTAATTATGAATAAAATATAAAGCGTTGTATACCGCATTAAGGATAATTATATTGCTTTCAAATTATCTATATTTGATAATTTATGCTTTGGAGAATCAAATATTGGGCTTCTATAGTCCTTTTTTAGTAAATAAGGATAAATACCTATCGTATTTTTAGCTGAATGAAAAGAATTTTTATCAAATCTGACAGTTTGTATTAATACTTACGCCGGAGACTCCCTTATGTCTTTATATGCACAGTATTTAGCTATCCTGTGGAATATATTACACAGGATATTATTTTTGTTCATCTCGCCCCTGTATAAAAGTAAAACATATTTACATTTACTCTGCCCTTTTTATTTTGAACGCCGGTACAATATAATAAATAATAGGCTAGTCTCTCATAAGAAGTTTTTCGCTGGAAAATAAAAAAAGAGATAAAAATACTGGACTGTCCGATTTACTCGTCAACAGTCCAGTAAAATATAGATTCTTCTATACTTAAGGATTTACTATTTAGAAGTGATTTCTTTAATGGCTTTCAAGACAAACTCAACATTATAAGGCTGAGCATTATAGCCCATAAGACCGATTCTTACTATTTTGCCGCTTAAAGTGCCGAGGCCGGCGCTGATTTCTGTATTGTATTCCTTAAGGAGCTTATCTCTTAAAGCGGCCTCATCAATACCTTCAGGCACAACGATGGCATTTAGCATAGGAAGTCTGTATTCTTTATCAACAAGCATTTCCCAACCCATTTCTTCTATGCCTTTTACTAACTGTTCATGAACATTCTGGTGACGATTATAAACTGTTTCCATGCCCTCTTCCAATATATTATGTATGGCCTGGTAAATACCGTAAAACATATTGATTGGCGGCGTATGGTGATATACCCTTGTATTTCCTTCCCAATATTTTGTCAATAAGGACATATCCAAATACCAGTTTGGAACAGGGGATTTACGATTATTAATAAACTCTACAGCTCTGTCTGAAAATGTAATCGGTGAAGCTCCCGGAGGACAGGAAAGGCATTTTTGTGAACCGGAATAACAAATATCAATACCCCATTTATCAACTTCCACAGGCATACCGCCCAAGGCTGTAACCGCATCAACAAGGAAAAATGTATCTTTATCCTTTAATAATTTTCCGATTTCTTCCACAGGGTTACGAACGCCTGTTGAGGTTTCTGCGTATACTACTGCTACAATTTTATAATCCTCTTTACTAAGCTTATCAGCTACCCTATTTATATCTACAGGTGTTCCCCACTCAAAGGCAAGCTCTGTAACCTCAGCGCCCAAACGGGAAGCTACATCAACCATCCTCTGACCAAATACCCCGTTTTGAAGTACAAGAACTTTATCCCCATATTCAACCATGTTTACAAAAGCTGCTTCCATGCCAATTGAACCCGTGCCGCTCATGGGAACTGTAAGCATATTCTTTGTACCCATAATTGTACGAAGACCTTCTTTTACTTCGTCCATAATTTTAATAAAATATGGATCCAGATGCCCAAGGGTACTGCGGGACAAAGCATAATAAGTACTAGGTGCTACGCTGCTTGGGCCTGCCCCCATTAACAATGTGTTTTGAATGCCGTCCAATCAATTTTTCATTATTACGCCTCCTAATTTCATTTAATGAAATTTAGTTTTATTTTGTGAAATAATTGTAGCATTCTGATTTTTTAAAGTCAATAACTCTTGACAATAAATTTTAATAATTGTATTATAATTTCAATAAATGAAATCATCAGAGGTGTTTATATGGCCAGCAGTGAAACAAAATATAACCAGTCAGTAGGAAAGGCTTTGAAGATTATTGAGGTGCTCGCGCAATCTATTGAACCCATGCGTTTGATGGATATTGCCGCAATGGCAGACATGCCCACAAGCACAACTTTGAGAATGATTACTGCACTAATGCAATATGGATATGTATCTCAGGAAAATCATACGCAAAAATACTTCTTAACTTTAAAATTTGCCCGTATTGGCTCTATGGTGGCCTCCCGGTTTAATATACGAGACATTGTGCATCCATACCTTTTAAAATTATCCAACAATTACAAAGAAGCTTCATGTATGGCAANNATATAGATGTTGTTGACGGGCCTGACGGAAT
This sequence comes from Clostridiales bacterium, assembly GCA_003457065.1. Lineage (GTDB taxonomy): Bacteria > Bacillota > Clostridia > Tissierellales > Sedimentibacteraceae > Sedimentibacter. Next base: position 811 of record DMJQ01000096.1, on the reverse strand, counting down.
GCTTAAAATTATGCAGCATATCGGCAAGCGTTCCGCACTGCACTGCTCAGGCGTTGGCAAATGCTTGCTTCTAAACTATGATGAACAAATGATAGACAGTTTAATTGCTGAAAAGGGGCTCGCTGTTTTTACGCCCAATACAATTACTACAAAAGAAGCCTTGATTGCCGAATTACAATCTGTAAGAGAAAAAGGATATGCCATTGATGATGAAGAATGCGAATTAGGCGCCCGCTGTGTTGCGTGCGGAATCAGTGACAGTTCAGGTAAAATCGTAGCGGCAATCAGCATATCCGGCCCTGTAAACAGAATGACTTATGATTATGTAGAAACCATCAGCGCTTCTCTTATGGAAATATCGGGGGAAATTTCAAAATTTCTTTAGTATTAATTTCACTTTATAATATATAGAGTTTCTTAACCTTAGAATTAATTACTTTCCCTACGTCCGTAACTGGGGCAGAAACAATTCTAGCAAGGAATGTTTTTAAATCCTCCTCTGCTTTTACAACCAGAGTTCTCAAAGTCCATGCAGGCCTGTTTCTCTCTTCTATTTCCTTGTCAAACAGGCTGCTCCTCAATTAATTACAGGCTTGCCTTTCTTCGCTGATAAGCTTAATACAAATTATTAAGCTTATATAGAACTAAGTAAGACTAAATTAATAAAGGTTCTTTTCTGTTTCTGTTGCATTTTAGAGCACAGCCCATATACGGCTCTTGTTACCGTTTTATTTAAAGCTTGCTAAAATCGCAAAGGGTGATTCAGAGAATATAAAAAGCTTAAAGCCGTCTAAAAAGGCTGATAATCTCA
>DMJQ01000154.1 GCA_003457065.1 Clostridiales bacterium | reverse complement strand
TGCTCATCTCGGACTTTGACCTTTCTTATCTTATGGTATATTCCCATATGGGAATATTCTCTTTTTTGCAGACTTCTGCCAATTCAATTCCTTTTGAAACAAACATTACTTGCCTCCTTCTATAATCGGGTTTATAAATTTCACATTTTCGATTTCTTCTATTTGCTTAATTCTGTCCATTACGTTTTCGGGTATCAAGCTGTCGGTTTCTAATGCCATGGTTGCCATTTTACCTTTTGCGCTTCTGTAAACTCTCATATTGGCAATATTTATATTTTCTTCAAACAATATGGATGATATTTTCGATATAACGCCGGGCAAATCTCTGTGATGTGTTAGAATTGTCGGGCGTTCGCCTGTAAATTCCACATTCTGTCCGTCTATGTTGAAAATGAGAATATTTCCACCGCCTATGGATGAACCCGTAACTTCCGTAATGCTGCCATCATCTTTTGTTATGATAAATTTAACCGTATTGGGATGGACATCACCCAGGTCTGTTTCGATAAATTTAAGCTCGATTCCTTTTTCTTTCGCTATGTCAAATGATCTTTTCAAATTTTCATCCCATGGGTCCATGTTGAGTATTCCAGCAACTAATGCCTTATCAGTTCCGTGACCCTTATATGTCTGGGCAAATGAACCATGAAGCAAATATTCCACTTTAATAATTTTTCCGCCTGCTATAATGCTTGCAACTTTTGCCAGCCTTGCAGCCCCGGCTGTATGAGAACTTGAAGGTCCAATCATTATTGGCCCGAGAATATCAAAAACACCATAATCACGCATTATAATCTCCCTAATCTTCTGCTGTTATCTAATCATTTTTCTGAATTGTATCAACGATCATTGCTACCGCCTGGTCTCCAGAAACATTGCATGCTGTTCCAAAACTGTCCTGCGCTATGTACAATGCAATCATCAGAGCAATCATCGGCTCTGAAAATCCTAAAATAAGTTCCAAGACTCCAAGAGATGCCATAACCGCACCGCCCGGAACACCTGGAGCTGCAACTATGGTAATGCCCAGCATTGCGATAAAACCCGCAAAAGAATTTATGCTTATAGGCAACCCGTTTAACATCATAACAGCCATGGCACAGGTAGTCAATGTGATTGTACTTCCGGACATATGTGTAGTGGCACACAATGGTATGACAAATTCTCTTATTCCCCTTGATATTCCCATTCTTTCAGAACACTGCAGATTGACGGGAATAGTAGCTGCAGATGATTGTGTACCCAATGCTGTCATATACCCAGGAACCTGATTTCTTAAACAATATGTCAGATTTTTCTTTGAAATTGCACATCCCACGGCAAACTGGAACACTATTACGATTAAATGCATTGCAATTACAATCAAAAATACTTTCCAGAACACTGAAAATACCGTAATTGCCTGTCCAGTGTGTGTCATGTTGATGAAAACTCCAACTATATATACAGGAAGCAGCGGAATAACAATATTCTCAATCACCTTTGTTATAATTTTTTGAAAACCGTCGGCAGCTTTTCTGAGAGGTTCACTATCTACGGCAGCAATTCCCAAACCAAGTATAAATGCAAGCATTAAAGCTGAAACAACTTCCATAATAGGCGGCATCTCAACCGTAAAGAATGGCTCTAATGCTTTTGTAGCTTCAGTTATGTTGCCTGCAACACCCGGTGTAATGAAAGCAGGTAAAAATGACTTTCCAACAAAATATGCAAAAAACCCTGATATGAGTGTGAAGCCGTATGCCACAGCCACCGTTATTCCTAATAACTTGCCCGCTCCTGTGCCAAGTTCGGCTATACCCGCTGTTACAAAACCCAGTATGAGAAGCGGTATAATGAAGCCAAGGAAATTGCCGAATATGGAACTGAAGGTCACAAAAATCCGATTAATCCAGTCCGGAGCAAAATTTCCCAAAAACAATCCGAAAATTATACCTATGATTATCTTAGTTATAAGCCCAAGTTTAAATTTCTTTTCTTTCATGAATCCTTCTCCTTTTTTTACTTTATATTGTAATATTTATTTCCTTAATTACTTTTATTATTCAAAACAAAACTCAGTCTGGAGACTGAGCGATATCGTTTATTAAATATTACCAAATGTTTCAACAGCGTGCTTTAATTTATCAACAATCGGAAGATTGTACGGGCATTTTTTTTCACATTTCCTGCATCTCACGCATGAAGTCGCCTTCACAGGCAGAGCTTCGTACTTGCTTTTGCCGTATTCAGGCAAATTATATCGCGTTACATACCCTTCAAAAAGAAATACACTTGGTATGTCTATGCCTTCAGGACACGGTTTGCAGTATCCGCACCTTCTGCAAAAATCATTTCCCAATATTTCAATTTCCCTGTTCAATTCCTCATGCTCTTTTTCAGTGAGAGGTTCGGTATTTTCTCCGACAGATGCATTTTCTATAACCTGCTCCACCGAATCCATACCTGGTATTGCTACGTTAATCAGACCGCTGTTCATAATATATTTCAATGATAATTTCTGTTTGGTAAATGCTCCGCCCGCCATCGGTTTCATAGCTATGGTGCCCATTCCTTTTTTCAGCGCTTTTTTAAACAATTCTGTTCCCTGTGATTCCACCGGGTTAAATGGGAATTGAACTGTTTCAAATTCTTCATGCTCTATTGCCTGCATAAGAATTTCCCTGATATGTCCGGTTATGCCTATATGCTTAATCAGTCCCTTTTCTTTCGCTTCTACCAGCGCCTTAAGTGCTCCGTTTTCTGAAAATGTTGAATCCATCTGTTCCTGCCTACTCACATTGTGAACCTGAAACAAATCAATGTAATTTAGCTGCATTGTATTCAGACTTCTTTCTATGGCAGCTCTCATTGATTCATAATCATAACTCATGGACTTTGTTGCAATATAAAAATTTTCTCTCCCCGCTTCTTTAAGGGCATTTCCTATGTATTGCTCGCTTATTGTATAAGCCTGCGCAGTATCAATAAAATTAATTCCTTTGTTTTTGGCTTCCAGTATTATTCTTGTGGCTTCATCCTGGCTTACTCTTTGAATACGTATGCCCCCGAGCCCTATTACTGATACTTCCATGCCTGTATTGCCTAACAATGCTTTTCTCATTTTTCTCTCCCGATCATATGATATTCAATTATATAATAGTTGAAGGGCAACGTCAACACGTTACATATAAAATCCTGAAAACCAAGTATATGGGTTTTGTCCGGTCCCATCCGTCGAGCGCATATTCTGTAAAAACAAACATCCCGCAATTTTTAGATTACGGGATGTTCATATGATTTGGAAGAAGATAAAAAAAGTATTATCTAATATAGTTATCTGCAAAAAATTAGTATTTATTCATATATTTAAAAATTTTATAATATTAATAACTGAAGAAGGTGATTCTCTGAGAAGTGTTTTAATGTTTCTTCCTGTCTTTATCTTATACATTGCCGTATTCAGGTTCATTTATTTAGAAGACGGACTGTCTTTAATACTGCAGTCCTGTCTTCCTATTATTGTGGGAATAATCTTTGCAACGGTTTTAAATCCCATATTGGTATTCATACAGAATAAATTTAAGATCAAAAACAGGTATGAAGCAATTATTTTAACTTTTCTATTTATAGTATTAATAATTTCCGTAATAGTCACAATTATCACACCTAATATTATACTCAGCATCAAACAGCTGACTGGAGATATTCCTGTTTTGTTTTACAAGGCAGATAAATATTTGTCCGATTTCGGAAAAGAAAATGCATTGCTGAAAAACTATCTTGCCGAAATGAACAAAAAAATTTCTTATGCAATGTCCTCATTATTGAATTTTGCCATAGGAAAAGTAATTAATATTTTTTCTGCAGCGGGAAATTTATTGTTAGCCATAATTATTTCTGTATACATATTGATTGACAAGGAAAAAATTGAAAATTGGACACTGCGCCTGTGCTGCACCTTCTTCGGCAGAAAGACCGCACTGGAAATGTTTAAAATTGCCCACAGCCTGTATGACAATGTTTCAAGCTATATTTCGGGAAAACTTATTGCTTCTGTGATAACCGGCTTCTTAACATTTGCAGGTTCAAAATATATTATAAAAACACCATACCCTGTCATCGACGGACTTATTGTAGGAATTACAAATATAATTCCATACTTCGGAGCTTTTATAGGAGCTGTCCCCATACTGTTGATAAATGTTCTGTATAATCCGCGAAAAGGCTTTTCAATGCTTGCCTATATTATGATAGTGCAGCAAATAGACGGTCTGGTTATCGACCCCAGAATTTTAAGCAGCAAACTTTCGATTAAACCTATTATAATAATAATTTCTATTATAATAGGAGGAGGATTGTTTGGTCCCGTAGGTTTATTTTTGGCAACTCCTGTCGCGGCACTGATAAAATCTTCTATTGATGCTTTTATGAAAATTAAGCTTAAAGAAAATGATGAACGTTTTACTCCAAAAAAATGAAAAGTGTGCACATTTGTGGATAAATCTGTTGACAAGTGCCTAAAAAAGCATAAAATTTGTGTATAACTTCTTTATTCAACTTAAGAAGCCTGTGGATAACTCATGTAGAAAAGGGAGAATTTTTAATGTGGAATGATAAAAGATACCATACTTTAGACTATGAATTGAAAAAAACTTTCGGAGAAAAAACCATTAAATTGTCAATCGATGGAAATTTCACCTGCCCCAACAGAGACGGCACCATCGGCAACAGAGGCTGTATTTTCTGCAGTGAAAGAGGCTCCGGTGATTTCAATTCCGATAAGAATAAATCCATAACCGAGCAAATTCAGGAACAAAAACAAATAATGTCAAAAAAGTGGAAGAGCAACACTTACATTGGATATTTTCAAAATTATACCAATACTTATGACACTGTTAAGAACCTGAGGAAGAAATTTTCCGAAGCTTTAAATTGTGAACAAATTAGTGGACTGGCAATAGCCACCAGGCCAGACTGCATAAATTCTGAAATTTTAGAGCTCTTGGAGGAGTTGAACTCCAAAACATTTCTTTGGGTTGAGCTTGGACTTCAATCTATACACGACAAAACTGCCGCATTTCTTCGAAGAGGATATAAGCTGGAACAATTCGATGAAACCTGTGAACAACTTATGAAAAGAAAAATAAAGACTGTCGTGCATTTAATATTAGGTATTCCGGGAGAGACAAAATCACAAATGCTTGATTCCGTAAAATATGTCTCTGCCAAAAACGTGTGGGGCGTCAAGCTGCACATGCTTCATGTTTTAAAAAATACTGATCTGGCAGAATATTACCAAAAAACAGGCTTTAAAATATTGACAAGGGAAGAATATGTGGATATTGTATGTGATGCACTCATGCTCCTAAATCCGGACACAGTTATACACAGATTAACAGGCGACGGAAAAAAGTCGGATCTGATTGAACCCCTGTGGACTCTGCACAAGCTAAAAGTGCTGTCGGACATTGATAAAGAATTGAAATTCAGGGAAAGTTGCCAAGGTGAACACTTCCCATTGTAATGTTAATGTAATACTATATATAGAGATTTATTATATAATTAACTCATAAGAAAATACTGTATATAGTATTTTTTATTTGAAATCAGGGTGTATATGATGAAGAAATTATTTTTGATTATTATGTTTTTATTGGTAAACCTTGCTTCATTAACCAGTGTATATGCACAGACTTTTCCCGACATAAATAAAGATACACATTTGGAAGAAGCAGTCGGTTTATTATCAGGTTACGGTATTGTACAGGGATACCCTGACGGCACTTTTAATCCCGATAAGAAAGTAACACGTGCCGAAATGGCTAAAATAGTAACAGTTGTGGCGGGATATTACGAATATACAAAGAATATGACATCTGTTTACGAAGATATGCATGGACACTGGGCAGAAAACTATGTTGAACTTGCCGATGTTCTGAATCTGGTAAAAGGAATTTCACCGACAGCATATGGTCCCGATAATCTGATTAAGTACGAGGAAGCCTACACAATGATAATCAGGCTTCTGGGATACAGTGATGAATCCTTACCCGGCCAATGGCCTTACAATTATTACAGGAAAGCACTTGAGCTCAATCTATTTCAAAACATTGAAATTAAAGGCGATTTTGCATCAAGAAGAGACATTTGCATAATGCTTTACAACGCATTGCAATGTGACAAAGTAACAGTAAAAGATAACAACCGCGTTTCCAAAACAGGCAAGACGCTGATGTCTTCGCTGGGAAAAATGCAGTCAAAAGAAATCACAATAAGCGATCTTAATGTGGAAAACTTTGATTTTGCGGATTATCTGTTCAACAAATGGGATGTGTATTACGACATTAAGGGAACTCCGGTGTATGTAACAAATCCGAGACACAACGAGTTTACAGGAACAGTAACCAGCCTTCTGACAAACAGAGTCATATTTGTAACGGATGATTACGGAAATGTAAGAGCATTCCAGCTTCCCAACATACCCATCGTCATAAACGGTGAAAAGGGAAACTTCAATAATCTTAAAGACAGCAGAATAAGGGTAGTTTATGAAGATGATTCCTTTAATGGGGCTGTCATCGGAATAACAGCCTATAAAGAGACAGCTGTTGCTGTCGCCGGAAGAAAAGATTTATATAAACCCGGCAGCAAAGTCTTTGCGGGCAAAAATCTTCCGTTGAAAAGAAACGGAGATATTAATTACAGTAAACTTCATATATCCGGAGATGCAACATCTTTAGATGACATTAGAGCAAATGACGTGGTATATTTTTATGAAACACAGTCCTCTAAAACTGCACTTACTCTGCATGTTTTAAGAAAGCAGACCGGTGGTCTGGTAACAAACATACAAACAGCTGACAACAGCACATTTTATACTGTGAACAACATCAGCTACAAAACAGGAGACGCTTTCATATCTACAGAAAAGGCTGCTGTTAACGACAATATAAAACTAATACTTGACAAAAACAACAACATAATAAAACTCGACATACTCAGCTACGGAAAATATCCGACTACATTCGGGATAGTACTCAGTGCCGATGGCAGCACAAACGGCAGCGCTTCTGTGAAAATATTCGATAAATTCGGAAGCTTAAAGAACTATTCACTTGCAGATAATTCAAGCGTAGTCAATGTAGTTGACAACGGTGATAATTTAGTTAAGGAAACAAATTTAAAAAAGAATGATTTTGTAAAGTTTGACCCGGTTACCAGCGGAGACCTGAAAATAATCAATTACATACCGTCGCCGACATATATTGGAACCGGCTACAATCCGGAGACACATACATTGGCAAACGGGTACTGGTTGTCATCTGAAACATTTATAGTCTATGAATCAAACGGCAAGTATCAGCTGCTTGAACCGAGACAGCTTGACACTTACCTGGAAGGCAAAGCGGTTATAGGTTATAACTCACATATTGATGCTTTATATTTAAGCAAAGGGCTTAAAACCGAAAGTGTGATACCGGTAAATCCGAATCCTCCGCAAACATACAACGGAACAATTTACGGAATGATTAAAGGCGTTACAAAAATTGACGACAACACAAGCCACGTCCAGTTTTTCAACAACAGCAATGTGTTTTCTGTTTCAACCGGTTCTGCCTCAGGTAAAAAAGTTTTATCTGTTTTAAATTCATACGTGAGAGCGGAAATAGTCAACGGAACCATTACAGGAATTGAAAAAGTAACACCTGAGACGGCTAAAGTTAAAATAACTCAGATTTACTCAACACAGCTACTGATCGACAGCATAACCTACATGGAGTACTCCTCCGATCTGAAGGTATATGTGTGCACAACAGACAGGTCGGGCAATGTTACCGGATTCAGAACCGGTTCCAAATCCGACATTGNNCTGTATGATTTATTTGGCGGTTTTGACGGGATAATTGATGTGATTATCGTATTTAATTATTAAACAATGAGATTCTTAGGTGTCATCATCAAATGAACTAATTCATACTGAGTGCACCTGAGAATCTCATTTTATTTCACAACTTTTCACCGTACTTTATGATTGTTTATACGATTTTCGTCGTAAAGTCCTCAATGTTCCACACATCTGTAACAAAACTTTCATAAAAATATGGCTCATGGCTTACGAGAAGAACCGTTCCTTTAAATTCTAAAAGCGCCTTTTCCAATTCATTCTTTGCTTCAGGATCCAGGTGGTTCGTAGGCTCGTCAAGAATCAGGAAGTTTAATTCTTTCAGCAATATTTTGCACAGTCTCACCTTGGCGTTTTCTCCACCTGACAAAACCTTCATCCTGCTTGTTATATTTTCGGTAGTGAGACCACATCGGGCAAGTTCCAGTCTCACCTCATGATTTGTCATGGAAGGATATTCATTCCAGACCTCTTCCAATGCAGTATTTGTATTGTTCTTGGAATCCTCCTGCTCAAAATAACCGTACTCAACATTTTCACCGAACATAACGTTTCCGCCTATTGGCGGTATAATGCCCAGCATTGTCTTTAAAAGTGTTGACTTACCAAGACCGTTAACTCCCACAAGAGCTATTTTTTTGTTTCTTTCCACCTGAAAATTCATTGGATTTGTTAAAGGCACATCATATCCTATAACTAAATCCTTCGCATCGATTAAAAAACGGCTGGGAGCTTTTGTTTCCTTAAATCTAAATGTCGGTTTCGGCTTGTCTCTCGGTCTTTCCAAAATATCCATTTTTTCAAGCTGTTTCATACGGCTGTTTGCCATTCCTCTTGTTGCAACTCTTGCCTTGTTACGGGCTATAAAATCTTCAAGCCTTTCAATTTCTTTTTGCTGCTTTTCATATTCCCGCTCTTTTTTTTGCTTGTTTAATTCATATATTCTTTTAAATTCCTCATAATTGCCCACATAGCGTGTCAGGCTGCAGTTCTCCACATGATATATTATATTGCATACGTCATTTATAAACGGTATGTCGTGAGAAATCAGAATAAACGCATTTTCATAATTCTGCAGGTAATTTGTGAGCCATCTAATATGATTTTCATCCAGGTAGTTAGTAGGCTCATCTAAAAGCAATATTGCCGGATTCTGAAGCAAAAGCTTTGTTAAAAGCACTTTTGTCCTCTGTCCTCCACTCAATTCATCCACAAGCTTGTCAAGTCCTATGTCACCGAGACCGAGACCATTTGCCACTTCTTCTATCTTTGAATCAATCATATAAAAACCGCTGCTGTCCAATATGGTTTGAATATCGGCGGCATCTTCCATCATTTTACTTACTTCTTCATCTTCTGCAACTGCCATTTCCTCGTAAATCTTCATCATTTCCTGTTCCATCTTAAACAAATCATCAAAAGCAAGGCGAAGATTTTCTCTGATGGTTGTCCCAGGCTTCAAGGCCGAATGCTGGTCAAGGTAGCCGGCTGTCACTCTCTTTGCCCATTCAATTGTTCCCTCATCGGGCATGAGTCTTCCTGTAATAATATTTAAAAATGTAGACTTTCCTTCTCCGTTTGCACCTATTAATGCCACATGCTCTCCTTTTAAAAGCCTGAAGGACACATTTTCCAATATTGCTCTATCTCCGAATCCGTGAGTTACATTTTTCACTTCTAAAATGCTCATACATTCTCCTTATTTAGTAAAACTATAAAGCTTATAATAATAAATATTAACCACATTGTAAATACATTTTTGAAAATAAATATAAATTGTAAAATTTTTCTCATTTCATTGATTTAATTACAATGTCTTGATATAATAAACTGATAAGTAATTTTAGGAGGATTAAAAAACAAATGAACGAAAAGATAAGACCTGCCTGGGTCGAAGTAGACAGAAAAAAGGCAATTCACAACTTTTTAGAAGTAAAACGAGCTGTAGGTCCAAATGTTAAAATTTGTGCTGTTGTAAAAGCTGACAGCTATGGTATGGGGGCACTGGAACTTTCTAAAATGTACCTGGAAAACGGTGTCGACATGTTTGCTGTGGCAGTTATTTCCGAAGCATTAGAACTGAGACAAGAAATAAAAGGTAACGATATTTTAGTTCTTGGCTATACTCCTGAAGAATTTTATGATGACGCAATAAGCAATGATATAACCCTTTCGATTTATAATTATGAATTGGCTGAAAAATTAAATGCAGCAGCCAAAAAACTCAATAAAAAAGCTAAAATACATATAAAAGTGGAAACAGGAATGAACCGACTCGGTTTCTTTCCAACAGAAGAAAATGCAGATAAAGTTGCCACAATAGCCAAGATGGAAAACATTAGCATTGAAGGTGCCTTTTCTCATCAGGCCAAAGCCGATGAAAAAGATAAAACCACTGCACACAAGCAGGCCGCAAGATTTACAAGCTTTATGAATATGCTTGAAAAACGTAATGTGGCAATTCCTGTAAAACATATTGCTAACAGCGCTACAATAATAGACATGCCTGAATATTATTTTGATATGGTAAGACCAGGCATCATATTATCAGGTTTTTATCCCTCTGACGAAGTTAATAATCAGGAATATAAATTTGAAATTTGTGTAACATTAAAAGCAAGAGTCGCAAATGTTAAAATAATTGAAACCGGAGAAGGCGTTGGTTACGGCCATTTATTCAGCGCTTCAAAATCAACTGTTGTAGGAACTATTCCGTTAGGTTATGCGGACGGATATTCAAGACTCTTGTCAAATAAAGGATATATAGTTATAAAGGGAGTAAAATGCCCCATATTAGGTAAGGTATGCATGGACCAGTTTATGGTAGATTTGTCACAGGTTGATAATCCGCAAATCGGTGACGAAGCAATCATATACGGCGACAGTACCGACGGCGCCATGACCGCAGAAGATGTGGCAGACATGAGAGGCACAATATCCTATGAAGTTTTAACAAACTTAAGCAAAAGACTCCCAAGAATATATGTATAGGAGACCAAGATAATTATGAATTTTGATTTAATTAAGGAAAATGACAATGAACTCTACAGTGCAATGATGGAGGAAAAAGAAAGACAGACAATCAACATTGAGTTAATAGCTTCCGAAAATTTTGTTTCCGAAACAGTTCTCGAAGCAATGGGAAGCCACTTAACAAACAAGTATGCCGAAGGATACCCCGGCAAAAGATATTACGGCGGATGTGAATTTGTTGATAAGGTTGAAAATCTGGCAAGAGACAGAGCAAAGAAAATCTTCGGAGCCGATCATGCCAATGTACAGCCTCACTCAGGATCAAACGCAAACTTCGGAGTATACTTCTCGGTTTTAAAACCCGGAGATAAAATACTCGGAATGGATTTATCCCAGGGTGGACATTTAACCCACGGAAGCCCGGTTAATATGTCAGGCTCATATTTCAACATTGTATTTTACGGCGTAGACAAAGAAACAGAAAGAATTGATTATGACCAGGTGAGAGAAATCGCAAAGCGCGAACATCCTAAGCTCATTATTGCCGGTGCCAGCGCATATTCAAGATTTATAGATTTTAAGGCATTCAGAGAAATTGCCGATGAAGTCGGCGCATACTTTATGGTAGACATGGCTCACATAGCGGGACTTGTTGCAGCAGGACTCCATCCGAATCCTGTTGAGTATGCAGATTTCGTAACAACAACAACTCACAAAACACTGAGAGGACCAAGGGGAGGACTTATCCTCTGTAAAAAAGAATTTGCACAGAAACTTGACAAAGCTATATTCCCAGGAATTCAAGGCGGTCCTTTGATGCATGTTATAGCAGCCAAAGCCGCTTGCTTCAAAGAAGCAATGGAAGACAGCTTTAAATCATACCAGCAGCAGATATTAGACAATGCGAAAGCATTATCTCAGGAACTGGCAAACAAAGGCTTCAGAATCGTATCCGGGGGAACGGACAATCATCTGATGCTTGTTGATTTAAGAAACAAAGGATTGACAGGCAAGGAAGCTGAAAAAATGCTTGATGAAATACATATTACGACTAATAAAAACACCATACCTTTTGATCCTCAAAGCCCATTTGTAACAAGTGGATTAAGAATCGGTACACCAGCTGTGACAACAAAGGGAATGAAGGAAGCTGAAATGGTTAAACTTGCGGGAATTATTGATGCTGCACTGAGCAGGACAGCAGATGAAAAAACATTAAAGAATCAAGTCCTGGAATTAACATCGAAATTCGTAAGATAAGATTATAAAAAGGTTATAAATAGGACAGCTCATTAATATAATTTATTAATGAGCTGTTCTTTTATTATACCCAAAAAGGTATATTTAAAAAACCGTTTGAAATAAGTTAAAAAATTAAGTGGGGAGAGAGTATGAAAAGAAAATTATCATTGTTATTATGCTTATTAATGATTCTTACAATGTTTACCTCATGTGCCAAAGAGCAGGGGACAAGCACAGGAGCCACAGGCGGCGATGTCATAAAAATAGGTGTGTTTGAACCTCTCACAGGTGAAAATGGCGGAGGCGGTCTGCAGGAACTTGACGGAATAAAATATGCAAACAAAATGTATCCGGAAGTATTGGGAAAGAAGATTGAACTTGTGATCGTAGACAATAAAAGTGATAAGGGTGAAGCGACCACAGCGGTAACAAGACTCATAGAAAAAGATAAGGGTGCTGCGATAATAGGTTCATATGGTTCAGGTGTTTCAATTGCGGCAGGAGACATCATAAAAAATGCAAAGATACCTGCCATGGGAGCTTCCTGTACCAACCCCATGGTTACACAAGGCAATGAGTACTACTTCCGCGCATGTTTTCTTGACCCGTTCCAGGGAAAAGTAATGGCTAACTATGCACTGGGAAAAGGTGCTAAAACAGCCGCAGTAATTATGCAAAACGGTGATGATTACTCGGTAGGTCTCGGCAACTTCTTCATTGATGCGTTTAAAGAACTGACCGGAGATGAAAACAGCATAATCGATGTTTCGGAATTCCAGGTGAATGATACCGACTTTAACGCAATACTCACAAATATTAAAGCCAAAAATCCCGATGTCATATTTGCTCCGAGCTCGGCAACCACGGCTCCGTTGGTAATAAAACAGGCAAGAGCCCTGGGTATTGAAAGCCTCATAATGGGCGGCGACACCTGGGAAAACCCGGCTGTGATAGACGTTGCGGGCAAAGATGCGGAAGGCATAGTTATTTCAACATTCTTTGATGAAAATGATCCGGCGACCGAAGAAGCAAAAATATTTGTTGAAGGCTATAAAAAAGAATTAGCAGGAAAAGAACCTATTATACCTGCCGTAGCAGCATTGGGATATGACGCATACCTGTTGGTAAGAGACGCAATTGAACGTGCGGGTACAACAGACGGAGAAGCAATCAGAGACGCATTGAACAATACAGAAAATTTCGAGGGTGTTACCGGCATTATTAATTTTACAGAAGAAGGAGACGCCGACAAAAACATAGCCGTTATTAAAACAGTCAAAGGCGGACAGTTTGTTTACATCGATACAGTTGAAGTTAAATAACGGCTTTTTTAAAAAGGGCGAACCGGTCGTTCGCCTTTTTGCAATTTAGCACTGGAGGTAAATTATGACTTTTGAAATATTAGCGCAACAGCTTGCCAACGGAATTTCCATCGGAAGCCTCTATGCCCTCATAGCCATAGGTTATACCATGNNATAGAAAAGGCAGCATACCGACCCCTGCGTGATGCTCCTCGAATGTCCATTATGATATCCGCAATCGGAGTTTCATTCCTTTTGGAAAATCTGGCAACATACCTGTTCACGGGAGTTCCTAAAGGATTTCCGGATATAGCAATGCTTACCAGGGCAATAAATTTCGGCAGCATATCACTGTCGGTTGTGACTGTAGTAACACCAATAATCACGGTTATATTGCTGTATGTTGTGCTTTTTATAACTAATAAAACAAAGACAGGAATGGCGATGAGAGCAGTGTCAAAAGATTTTGAAACCGCAAAGCTCATGGGAATCAACATAAACAAAGTAATTTCTTCCACATTCGTAATCGGATCCGGTCTTGCTGCCATAGGCGCAATATTATGGGGTTCCAAATATCCTTCCGTAATCCCGCTGATGGGTGTCATGCCCGGGCTGAAATGCTTTGTAGCCGCGGTTCTCGGCGGCATAGGAAATACCACGGGAGCCGTACTTGGCGGATTCATTCTGGGAATGGCGGAAATTATGCTGGTAACATTCCTGCCATCATTGACGGGATACAGGGATGCCATAGCATTCATAATACTAATCGTTATACTGCTGGTTAAACCCACAGGAATACTTGGAGAGAAGGTGACGGATAAGGTATGATAGAATCTAAAAAAGATCACAACTTTAAAATCTATCTTGTGCTGTTTGCAATTTTTGCCGTTTTTATTGTGCTTTTAGATACCGAAACCATAGGGGACGATTACATACGACGTGTTTTAAATCTGGCGGCAATTTACACCATAGTGAGTGTTTCCATGAATCTTGTAAACGGATTTACAGGACTGTTTTCACTCGGGCAGGCAGGTTTTATGGCCATCGGAGCCTATACGGTTGCAATACTTACTGTTCCTCTTGAAAAACGTGAGGCAATATTTTATGTTGTTCCTCAAAATCCGGTACTTGCTCAGATAGAAATTCCTTTTGCCGCAGCACTCATTCTTGGCGGAATATTAGCTGCACTGATAGCTGTTTTAATCGGAATTCCCGTTCTTCGCTTAAAAAGTGATTATCTGGCAATTGCAACTTTGGGCTTTTCAGAAATAATACGAATAATATTTACAAATGCCAAACCATTTACAAATGGTGCCCTTGGTATTAAAAGCATCCCCAAAATGCCTACCATGTGGGTATTCTTCGGAGCTATGATAGCGTCGGTAATCCTGATCATCTTACTCATAAACTCCAGCTATGGCAGAGCCTTCAAAGCCATAAGGGAGGATGACATAGCCGCGGAAGCCATGGGCATAAACCTGTTTAAACATAAAGTCATGTCCTTTGCCATAGGTGCTTTTTTTGCCGGAATAGGAGGAGGACTGCTGGCTTCACTGTTGGGAACCGTAGATCCAAAGCAGTTTTATTTCACAATGACATACAATTTTTTGCTGATAATAGTTCTTGGCGGCATGGGAAGCATTTCCGGCACTGTAATAGCATCCTTTATAGTTACTGTCGGACTTGAAGTGCTGAGATTCTTCGATGAGCCATTGACCATATTCGGATTCAACATTCCGTTATTCAGAGCAGGATTCAGAATGGTTATATTCTCCGCATTGCTAATGATGCTGGTGCTGTTCTTCCGAAATGGCCTGCTGGGTCAGAAGGAATTATCCTGGGGAATGGTAAAGAAGTTGTTCAGCAGAAAGAGAGGTGCCGCATAATGGGTGTCTTAAAAGCAGACAATGTTGTAATGCAGTTCGGCGGTGTGGTAGCTGTGAACAACCTCAATATAGATGTTGAAAAAGGACGGATAGAGGCATTGATAGGCCCTAACGGTGCTGGAAAAACAACAGCCTTCAACATAATTACAGGTGTTTATATTCCCACAAAAGGCAGTGTATATTTTAATGATGTAAATATAACCGGCATGTCACCTGACAGAATAACTCACATGGGAATTGCCAGAACTTTTCAGAACATACGTCTGTTTAAAAATCTG
This sequence comes from Clostridiales bacterium, assembly GCA_003457065.1. GTDB lineage: Bacteria > Bacillota > Clostridia > Tissierellales > Sedimentibacteraceae > Sedimentibacter. The sequence goes on along the minus strand of DMJQ01000154.1, from coordinate 49,880 downwards.
ACTGTGCTGGACAACATTCTGATTGCCAACCATCTGCATGTGAAAAGCAATTTTATATCAAGCACATTAAGGATGCCGTGGGCAAGAACCGAAGAAAAAGACATGAGAGAAAAATCCGAAATGCTTTTAGATAAACTTGGACTTCTGCATCTGAAAAATGAAATATCCAGTTCGCTTCCTTACGGTGAGCAAAGAAAGCTTGAAATAGCACGGGCTCTGGCAACAGATGCCACGCTGCTGCTTTTGGACGAACCTGCTGCAGGCATGAATCCCTATGAAACAGAGCAGCTTGCCAAATTTATTTACACCATAAGAGACGAATTTAACCTTACCATATTCATGATAGAACATCACATGGACCTTGTAATGAAAATATCCGATAAAATATATGTGCTGGACTTTGGACAGCTGATAGCAGAGGGTACAGCCGAAAAAGTTAAAAATGATCCTAAAGTTATAGAAGCTTACCTGGGGGTGGAAGAAGATGCTTAAAGTAAAAAACCTGCATGTTAATTACGGAGGAATTTCGGCAGTCAAGGGCATCAGTTTTGAAGTTCCGGAAAAATCCATAGTAACCCTCATAGGCGCCAACGGTGCGGGAAAAAGCACGACACTGAGAACCATTGCCGGACTGGTGAAAGCAGCCGAGGGAGAAATTGAATTCCTCGATGAAAATATTATTGGAATGGATACCATTGATATTGCTAAAAGGGGTATAACACTAATGCCTGAAGGAAGAAGGGTATTCAGCAACCTTTCGGTGCTTGAAAATTTAAAAATCGGAGCATATCTCCAAACAGAAGGTATTGAAGACAGCATCAGACGAGTGTTTGATTTATTCCCAAGATTAAAGGAACGCTCGTGGCAAATGGCAGGAACTCTTTCAGGAGGCGAGCAGCAGATGCTGGCAGTGGGAAGAGCACTGATGGCAAAACCCAAGCTTATCATGATGGATGAACCATCGCTCGGCCTTGCTCCGCTGGTGGTTAACGACATATTTGACGTTATAAAAGAAATTAACAGAGAGGGTACCACAATCCTTTTGATTGAACAAAATGCAAACAAAGCATTGAAGGTTGCCAACATGGGCTACGTGCTTGAAACAGGCAGCATAACACTGCAAGGCAAAGGAACGGAGCTTCTTCAAAATGAAAAGATCAAAGAAGCATATCTTGGAACTTCCAAAAAATAGAGGTCCTAAAGGCCTCTATTTTTGTTTTTTTAAACACTCAGAGCATATGCCCGTAAGCTGCAGGCTGTGACCCGTGACCTTAAATCCGGTTTTTTCACTCACTGTTTCGCTCAGTTCTTTTACGGGACATGTATCATCAATCAGCACAGAGCTGTTGCACATGCAGCATGTTATGTAATGGCTGTGCGAAGAATTATTTATCTCATATGCAGCGGTTCCGTCACCTTTAAGTATTTTCAGCAATACATTTTTACCTGTAAGCATATTAAGGTTTCTGTAAACTGTAGATAAATTAATTTTAATTTCTTCATCTGCAAGCCTCTTAAAAATTTCCTCTGCCGTCATAGGCTCCTCTGCAGATTCGATTATTGAAAGTATTGTATATCTCTGCTTTGTATTTTTTAATGATGCTTTTTTAAGAAGATCCTCAATCATAATAAACCTCTACATCCATGCCTGAATTAAACTTCCAGCTGCGACTGCAACTATATAAATGTAAAACATTATTTTAATATTTTCTTTTATTTTCTTATTTTCCTTGAAAAGTACGATGAATCCTACGCCTGCACCCGTGCTCAGACCCGCAACAGCCGAACCGAAACTTAAGCTGCCCGATAAATACAGCTGCGTAATAACAATCGATGACGCACAGTTTGGTATAAAACCTATCAGCGCCGCAACCACAGGCTGAAGTATACTGTGAGTGAGAAGTATTTTTGAAAGATTTTCTTCACCCAAAAATGATATTGCCATGTTCATCAAAAGCATGGTTATCGTCACAAAAGCAAATATATTGACCGTATGTTTCAACGCTGAAATTACAATGCCGTCATGGCATTCGTGACAATGACAGTGGCTGCTGACGCTGCTGTTTGTACGCTCAGCTTCAAAGAACTTATTAAAGAAACGGTCGGCAACAAATCCCGCAACTACGGCTATCGCAACTTTTACAGCTATAAGTTCAACAATTATGCCCAGATTCCCTGAATTTGCAAGTATAACAGGAATGGCCTCATCGGATGTGGAAATAAAAACCGCTATCAATGTTCCGGCAGATATAACTTTATTTGTGTAAAGATTTGCCGCAGCCACCGAAAATCCGCATTGAGGAAAACTTCCCAGCAGAGCTCCACCAGAAACTCCGTACTTTCTCAATCCTGCTACTAATTTTTCCGATGATTTATGATCTATATATTCTATTATTAAATATGTTACAAATAAAAACGGAAATATTCTCAACGAATCTATAATTGTGTCCTTTAAAATTTCCAAAGTTTTGACCTCCTAATTGCAAACAATTCGCATTTGCAATTATACTGTAACATTAATTATTTGTCAACATATTTATATATTTCAATGTTCAAAAAAGAAAAAGACCGTTAAACGGTCTCTCTATTTTGTATTTCTTATTGATTAACTGCTTCTTTCAATGATTTCCCTGCTTTAAATACCGGTGCTTTTGATGCTGGTATCTCTATAGTTTCACCAGGATTTCTTGGATTTCTTCCTTGTCTTTCTTTTCTGTCTCTAACTTCAAAAGTTCCAAATCCGACTAATTGAACTTTGCCGCCTGCTACTAGTTCGTCTTTTATTGTTTCCATAAACCCGTTTAGTGCCTTTTCCGCATCTTTCTTTGTAAATCCAGTTTTTTCTGCAACACTAGCAATTAATTCAGCTTTATTCATAAAAACCCTCCTTAATAAATGTTCTTTTGTTTTTTTATCTAAATTCCTATTGGAACTTTGATTCTTCCCACAACTCATCCATTTCTTTCAGAGTCATTTGCTTTAAATCTTTTTCTGAGTGTGTTTCGATGTACTCAAATCTCGTAATAAATTTATTAATTGTTTTATTAAGCGCAATATCAGGGTTTATTTTCACAAACCTTGCAAGATTAACAAGAGCAAACAGCAAATCACCGAACTCATCTTCCATCTTTTCAGAATCATTTTTGTCGTATTCTTCAATAAATTCAAAGAGTTCCTCTTTAATTTTCAGCACTGCACCTTCTGCATCAGGCCAGTCAAAACCAACTTTGGCTGCCCTTTTCTGAATTTTGTAGCTTCTGCTCAACGGTGACAATGCCTTAGGTACATTCTTCAGATTATCGGTATATGTACTTAAATTTTTTTCTTTTTGCTTTGATAATTCCCAGCTTTCCAGCGCTTCATCCACGTTGTCGGCTTTTACGCTTCCAAAAACATGAGGATGTCTCGAATACATTTTTTCGCATACATTCGTAACTACATCAACAAAATTAAAGTATCCGTCCTCGCTTCCGATCTCCGCATGGAACACAACCTGAAACAGCAAATCACCAAGTTCTTCAACTAAATTATCCAAGTCGTCATTATCGATAGCATCCACCACTTCATATGCTTCTTCAATAACATGCTGCCTTATGGAGTCATGAGTCTGTTTCATATCCCACGGACAACCGTCCGCACCTCTCAATATCTTTACAACTCTGCAAAGATTAGTAACATTATACACTGTATTTTTTGTAATTTCAATAGGCAGAATACAAAAATATGTTGAAAATCCGTATTTTTTTTCTTGATCGAGCATAAAAAGAGACATTTTTTTAACATTCTCTTCCAGCACGTCAATTTTCAATATAGGAGCATCATCAGGGTATGTTTCCATCAGCTTTAATTTAAGCTGCGATGCCATTTCAAAATCATATACCTGTGTAATAATGTTAAATGAATTTATATCAAATGAAAATTCATCTGATTCCAAACAATCCAGAATCTTAATAGATTTATAGTCTGAAAAACCCGAAAGCTTGATGCATTTGTCAAGAAAACTCATTCCATCAATTATTATTATATTTATTTCGTCTTTATATTCATCAATAAGCTTTTTTGTTACAATATCACCGTAATACGGACTGCCTGCGGTGCAATAATTAATTTTACCGTGCTTATTAACGAGTTCTATTATATTATCGGTTATTTTTTCATAAACTTCATCAAAAGTTTCATATTTTTCGAAATAATTATCAAAACACTCTATTTCAATTGTTTCTTTAAGTTTTTTAACGACAGGATGTCTCTCTGTCCTTGCAAATGTAGGTATGTTTTCATTTAAAGCCTTGAACGCTTTAACAGTCAGTTCATCTTCGCTGCCTGCACCCAAGCCTATTATCTGAATGGTATTCATTTTATTTCCTCACAAATCTTGATAATTTTTCTCCTTTTGGTATCAGCTCTAAGTCCTCTTTTGTAATAGCTCCCGTCAGGAACAGGCATATTACGTAGACAACAGCGGCAATGGCTATAGAGCCAAGCGTGGCCAGGTTCTTGCTTCCCAGTGCCGTATTTAAAAACCTGAATGAAACTCCCGTAGCTACCGCCATCACTGCCGCAGATGCAAGCGGTCTTGCGGATACACTGATCAGATTGATCTTAATTTTTGTTTTATTTATATCGTGCCAGTTCAGCAGAGCAATAATCAAGTATGAAATTGTGGTGCTTATGGCGGCACCCTTTATATTTACAGATGGAATACCGATTAACATATATGACAGAATTACTTTTACCACAAGACCCAGCGCAAGGTTCTTTACTGGATAAAACTGCTTGTTTACAGATTGCAGTATTGCGGTAAATGCCTGAACCAGCGTAAGGAAAATAACACCTATCGCCAGTATCTCCAGAAGCGCACCGGAGCTTGCGTGTTTTTCAGGTCCGATGGAAGCATACAGCAGTGCAATAATCGGTTCGGCAAGCATGAACATGCCGATTCCACAGGGAAGCCCTATTATCAATGACATTTTTACTCCCGCATTGGCAGTAATATTAAGTCTTGAAGTTTGTTTTCTGGTAAATGCATCCGTAATTGCCGGCACCAGACTCATTGCCACCGCTGTTGAAAACACCTGCGGGAAGTTTATCAGCGTCTGTGCCGTTCCGCTCAATTCACCGTACATATTCGTATATTCTTCTACAGTATAGCCTATGGCAGAAAGTCTGTCAGATACAACGTATGAATCCATGTTTCCCATGAGAGGTGCGATTGATGCTCCGATAGTTATCGGTATTGCTATGTACAATAGACTCTTTACTATATCCCATACAGGCTCGGTCTTATTGTTAGATGATAATTTAATTTCTTCCTTGATTGTTTTTTTGCTGAAGAAAAACATCACGTATATTAATATTAAAGCTGCAACTCCTCCGGCTGATGCTCCGAACGTAGCTCCTGCGGCTGCTTCTTCAAGACCTTTGCCTACCAGCGCATATGCCAGATAAAGTCCGACAGCAACCCTGAATACCTGCTCAATGATCTGTGACAGCGCAATCGGCATCATATTCTGAGTTCCCTGGAAAAAACCTCTGTATGCTGACAGAAGGGGAACCGCAAACAATGCGGGAACCAATGCTATCATGGAATAATAAGCACCGGGAAATCCTATGAAGGAAACAAGATTTNNTGGCATATATCAATACAAATACCGAGGATACAAGTCCTATTAAAAACAAGCCCCAGCGTGAAACCTTGTATACCTGGTATGCGCCTTCATAATTCTGCAATGCTCTTTTTTCTGAAACTAATTTTGCTATAGCTGTCGGAAATCCGGATAATGACACAACCAGCAGCAAATTATATATATTATAAGCAGGCTGATAATACCCTATTCCCTCTGTTCCTATGAGGTTAGTGAGAGGTATCCTGTAGACTGCTCCCAGTATCTTTACAAGCAATCCTGCAATGCTCAATATTGCTGCACCTTTAATAAAATTTTCCTTAGACATGTTTATTCCTTTCTTGCTGATAAAATATTTTTAAATTAATACTTTATATCACTATATAGTATTACTCATTTACGTTTATTTTTCCTTAATTTTTAACAATAGTACCAAAATAAAGTTTATCACAATTTGCAAAGCTTTTAAAGAAAAATTTATAGTTCTTTTTAAATTTATTATTATAATATGCAAAACTATGATATAATTTTTAAAGGTAGTAATTACAAGGAGTATTCAATGGAAACACTGAAAGGAACAATCGTAGAAGTAGTTTTCCGAAATGATGAAAACGGTTATACGGTTGCTATAATGGAAACAGATGATGACGTTGNNTACAGGTGTATTTGCTGCAGACGTCACAAACGAAACGCTGGAAGTATACGGAAAAAAGGTGAATCACCCTAAGTACGGCGAGCAGTTTCAGATGGAAATGTACAGCACTGTCCTTCCTTCTGGCTTGGAACAGATAGAAAACTATTTAAGTTCCGGATTAATTAAAGGTATAGGCAGGTATACGGCAAAAAAAATAGTGGAACTGTTTAAAGAGGATACCTTTGATATTATACAGAAACATCCCGAAAGATTGACGGAAATTGACGGAATAGGCGAAAAAAAAGCCGACATGATTGCAAAAAGCTTTTCAGAGCAGGCAGAGCTAAAAGAAATAATGATGTTTTTGCAAAGTCATAAAATAAGCATGGGCTACAGCGTTAAAATTTACAAACAATATGGGAAAAATACAATCAGCGTAATAAACGAAAACCCTTACCGCCTTTCAGAGGACATCTACGGCATAGGATTTAAGCTTTCGGACAGAATCGCCGTTTCACTGGGTGTTGAAAGAAATTCTCCTTACAGAATATCATCCGGTGTTAAATATGTGCTTATGGAATATGCCTCAAGAGGTCACACATATGTCCCTTATGGCATGCTTTTAAAAGGCACTGCAAACATGCTGGAAATAAACCCGGAAAATGCGGAGGATGAACTGCGCAACATGGCATTTAACGGCAAAGTGCATATTGAAACCATCAATAATGAGCAGGTTGTCTACTACATACCCTACCACACCGCAGAAGTCAATGTGTGCAAAGAACTCATCAATATGACGAGAGTTGATTTTAACATAGCCGAAGAGGATGTGGCTCCTTACTTGTCCGGTGTTGAAGAAGAATCATTCATAATTCTTTCAGACAAGCAGAAAGAAGCGATAATTCAGTCGGTAATAAACGGCGTGACTGTAATTACGGGCGGCCCGGGAACAGGAAAGACAACAATAATATTGTCGATACTTAAAATATTTGAAAAAATGCATAAAAAAGTCCTGCTGTGCGCTCCCACAGGAAGGGCGGCAAAACGAATAACGGAATCAACGGGAAGAGAAGCAAGGACAATTCACAGAATGCTGGAATATGCGTACGGTGAAGATGAAAGCAGCTTATCTTTCAACAAGAACGAAGATTCTCCTTTAGATTGTGATGTTGTAATAGTTGATGAAATGTCCATGGTTGACATTCTTCTCATGAACAATCTTTTAAAAGCAATAAAAAAAGGAACAAGGCTGATACTGGTGGGCGATGTTGACCAGCTTCCTTCTGTGGGAGCAGGCAATGTCCTGTCTGACATCATAAACTCGAACACCGTTAAAACCATAATACTTGATACCATATTCAGACAGTCCGCAGGAAGCATGATCGTCCAAAATGCCCATCTGATAAATAAAGGAAACATGCCTGTTTACAACAAGAAAGATTCGGACTTTTTTTTCATGAGAAAAAACAACGACAAAGATATTACCGAACTCATAGTTGATCTGTACAACCGTCGGCTTCCTTTAAAATATGATTTGGAGCCCTTAAAGGACATTCAGGTTCTTTCTCCCATGAAAAAAGGAGCATCAGGTGTGATTGAGCTCAATAAAAAACTTCAGGCTGCAGTGAATCCTCCTTCTAAATTAAAGAAAGAGAAAAATTTTGGAAATTATATTTTCCGCGTAGGCGACAAGGTAATGCAGGTAAAAAACAATTATCAAGCTGAGTGGAAAATTTATACGGAAGACGGAAATGAAGTGACGGGCGAAGGAATTTATAACGGTGACATGGGATTCATTGTTTTTATTGATGAAAGCAAGCAGGAAATGACAGTTCAATATGATGAAGGCAAGGAAGTTATATATCCGTTCAGCCAGTTGGACGAATTAATCCTTGCTTATGCAACTACGGTGCATAAAAGTCAGGGAAGCGAGTTTCCTGTTGTCATAATGCCTATAGTCTGGGGACCTCCCATGCTTCTTACAAGAAATTTATNNCGAAATTTATTTTACACGGCCATAACGAGAGCGAAACAGCTTGTGGTGCTGGTAGGTGTTGAAAAATACATGCAGGACATGATAAACAACAATAAGATAGACAAAAGATACTCGGCTCTTGACCACAGGTTAAATTCTGCCACCGCCACATACAGGCTTTTGTCGGAGGGAATTATTGAAATATGAACTCATACGTTGATTCTTTCTTAGAGCTTATATATCCGGAAAAGAACACATGCTTTATATGTGAAACTTATGATGAATCCATAGGTGATAAGTACATCTGCACGGACTGTGAAAAGCGCATCAAAAGACTCGTGCCGCCCCTTTGCAGCAAATGCTCAAAGCCTATTAACTACAATTCTTCAGCTGACTTGTGCCGCGAATGCATCGATACCGAAAGGCATTTTGAAACGGCAAAATCTCCCTATGCCTATGAAGGCTTGATTAAAAAGGTAATTTACAGCTATNNACTTCTATAAATTCTTCGGCAACTCACTTGTCAGTTATATGCAAAGCAACGACTATACCGATTTTGACTACATAGTGTCGGTTCCTCTGCATTCTTCAAAGATGAGAAAAAGAGGCTACAATCAGTCGGAGCTTCTTGCAAAACACATAGCTGCAAGGCTTTCCATTCCATATGCGGATGTGTTAAAAAGAACAAAGAAAACAATAAAACAAAGCGGCCAAAGCAGGCAGGAGCGAAGAAAAAACCTGGCGAATGCATTTGCGGTAAAAGGTTCGGCAGAAAAAATAATCCACAGCTCGGTGCTTTTGGTGGATGACATATACACAACAGGAGCAACAGTCGAAGCATGCTCAAAGGCTCTTGTGAAGTACGGAGCCGGCAAGGTATTTGTACTTACCATAGCGAGATAACAACTGACTAAAAATGCATTTATGGCTGCAAAATAAAAAATGAGACCGCACCACTAATGGTGAATGTCTCACTTATCATCATACAAGAAATCTCATCTGTAAATATTACTCTCTGTTACAATCATATCCATTTTTATGTCATGGCTTTCGGCAGGAACATTGTCTAAAACCTGAAATTCGTATGCCGGCGCAACGATCCTCGCATCATTTCTCTTCCTGCATAAAATCCTGTCGTAGTAACCCTTTCCGAATCCTATTCGGTTCCGTTCCCTGTCAAAAACAACTCCCGGTGCAATTATTAAATCAAATTCCTCAGGCTCGACGGTTTTTATTTTGTCAAACACGGGCTCATAGTAACCGTAATGACTTAAAACCAGATCCTCATCCATATTCCTAATCTCCGACGGTATTATAACCGTATTTTCAATATCGGTATATGGAATGACCACGCGTTTATCTTCGGAGAGCATTTTCTCAATCAGTTCCTTTGTCATAACCTCGTTTTTAAAGCTCATGTAAATAAACACTGTCCCGCTGTTCTTATATTCGTCAAGATCAGCAAGCCTTCGCATAATCAGCCTGCTTTTACTTGTAGCTTCTTCCTCTGACATATTGTTTCTTACATTTAATATTTTCTTTCTTAACTGATTTTTTGTCTCCATATTTCCCGCCTAAAAAAATATTGATATTAAAAATCTGTACAATTGATTGATTATAGGACTGATTATAATACCTATTCCGTTGAATACAATAAGAAGAAGCATTGCAAACCTCAGATGGTCATAATACTTGTAATAAAAATTCCAAACCTTTGCTCCTCCTATGCTGCCCAGTATATGGTGTCCGTCCAGAGGAGGTATTGGAATCAGGTTAAATATCATGAGCACAAGATTTATGGAAACAGTGCTTTGCAGAACTTCCCACAGTATCTGTGCCGAAATGCTATATGGCATAAACATATCTGTAAGCTTCATCAAGCCTACGAAAAGAAATGCTGTCAAAAAATTCGCCGCAGGTCCCGCAAGCGATACTATTGCATCATCTCTCCTTGGATTTTCAAAATTCTTGGAATTTATCATAACAGGCTTAGCCCATCCAAAACCAAATAACAACAGACACAAAAATCCCAGCGGATCTATATGCCTCAGGGGATTTAAAGTCAGACGCCCCTGCATTAACGGAGTGTTATCACCCATTTTTACTGCCGCATATCCGTGAGAAAACTCGTGTATGGAGATTCCCAGCAAAATACCCGGCAATATTAATAATTTATTTAATATATAATCCATATATCCTCCTTGTATTAGTATAATACAGGACTTATCTTAAGAATTTCTGAATTAATCCTCATAATCCGTTGAATCCTGGGATTTGTAAACTATTGCAGTTTCAAGTCTTCTTCCCTTGATTTCGGTTATTTTTATTTTAAGTCCGTACTCGTCAAGCTCCATGGTGCTGCCATCCTCCGGAATTATTCCGAGTACACCGAACACCAAACCGCCGAATGTGTCAAAATCTTCATCAGGCAGGCTGATGCCAAGTTCTTTTGAAACATCGTCAAGATACGCGGAGCCTTTTATTTTCCACGTTTCTTCATCTATCCTTTCAATTGCCGGAGGCTCCGGATTCAGATAATCATCATCAAAATTTCCGACTATCTGCTCAAGCAGGTCGTTCATGGTTATAACTCCGCTCATTCCGCCGTATTCGTCAAACACCACGGCAAAGTGATTTCGTGTTTTCTTCATATTCTGGAACAGCACATCTGTTCGGACTGTTTCCGGCACATAGTATGCAGACTTTACAGCCTTATTCATCACATTTTCTCTTGATTTATCTTTCAGCCTGAAATAATCCTTAACATTCAAAACACCTGTGATGTTGTCTGCGCTTCCGTCACACACCGGATATCTCGAATGCCTGCTTTTTGTTAATTTCTGATTCCATTCTTCGTCAGTTTCATCAAGCCACAATATATCAACTTCAGTTCTGTGTGTCATTACTTCTTCAGCAGTTTTATTATCAAATTCAAAAACATTCTGAATCATTTCTTTTTCGCTTACATTTATTGAACCCTTTTCACTTCCCACATCAACCATCATTCGTATATCTTCTTCTGTCACTTCTTCATCCTCAGTGTTTGGGTCAATTCCTATTAACTTAAGGACACCGTTTGTTGAAGCGGTAAGAAGCCATACTACCGGAGCAAACATTTTTGATATCAGATACAGCAGCCCTGATAAAAATAAAGCCAACTTTTCCGCATTTTTCATGGCGACTCTCTTGGGCACAAGCTCACCCAATACAAGTGTGAAATAAGAAAGTATCAATGTTATCAAAATTACCGAAATTGTATTTAATGTCGGAGCAGGCATGCTTACACCTGATTTAATCAAAAGTCCCGTCAATCTGCTTGCAAAATTATCGGCGGCAAAAGCACTTCCGAAGAATCCTGCCAGGGTAATTCCAATCTGAATAACCGAAAGAAACTGCGACGGCTGCATTGTAAGCTTGCTCAGCCTTATAGCACGCTTGTCTCCCTCAGTTGCCATTTTTGCCATCCTGTTGTCATTCATTGATATAACNNTATATAACGGCAATTTCAGCTGATGCAAAAACCGCATTAATGAAAATTAAAACAATCTGTAAAACCAGTGGACCCCATAACGAGCCTTCTTCTAACAAAGTGAAAACCTCCCAAATAAATTCGCATGCTTCATCCCCAATTTGCTTGCTTCCTAACGGTTGCACAAATTCACAGCCTCACTCATCAATTCAGTTGTTTGACGTTACTCGCATACTGTGAGTTGCTGTGGCTGACTTATCGGCAATCTGTACTTGCTAACGCTCGCAGATTGGTTAAGTCACACGGGATTGAGCTGCATAATGCCTGCCGCCATTTCTGAATAATTCTAAAAAATGTGGTCAGGACTATAAAATATTACCAAAATAATAACATACTTATTATAACCAGTCAATATTCATTTATGATTGCGGCTTTTCATTGAATACATAATAATTTATATTAAAAAAAACAAACTTTTTTAATAAAAAGTTGATATATTTACAGATATATTGTAGAATAAGATAACCGTTTACACGTGGAGGCAAACATGTTTCTTGAAGCTCTAATTTTAGGAATAATTATCGGCTTAATCAGGAGGGGGAAAATATCAAGGCTTGCATATGTGCATTTCAGCTGGAAACCTTTGATTTACGTGTCCGCATTGCTGTATCTCGCCATAATAATAATGAACCTGGGTCTGTTTAATTACAGTTCCATGTTATATTCCATCTTTCTTTTACTTGCATATATTTTTACCTGCCTGTTTTTAATCGCAAATATAAGCATTAAATTTATGGCGGTGCCTCTAATAGGTTTGGGATTAAATTTATTAGCGTTTCTGGCAAATAGTTTTAAATTTCCTCTGTCATCGGAGGCTGCGGCAAAATTATACGGAACGGAAATGTATAAGCTCTTAATGAGCGGAAAAATATTATTTTTTACTCCGGCAGAGAAAGCATCTTTAAGCTTTTTGGGAAACATTATAACAATAGGAAACTGGATAATAGTAAGCGTCGGCGACATTATTGCAGCAATCGGAGTTGTATTGGTTGTTCAGGCAATTATTTCAGATAAATTTATTCAAAACAGAAGAAGAATCACATTTTCAAAAGATATTTTCAGATAAATGCAATTTGAAAAGGGCTGCCGACAATGTTACGACAGGCCTTTTTTTGTATGATAATTGTACTTCCGAATCATTGACCACTCAGAATGTTATTTAAAGTAAAAAAAGCTGTTGCAATAGGAAATTAATTCACTATTGCAGCAGCATATTTTTTTCTNNTCAAACCTTCTGCCGTTGCCTTCTGGATATTGACTATAGCTTCCGCTTCACCTTCGGCTTCCCTGATGGATGCTTCTTTCTTGGCTTCGGCTCTCAGTATGGCGGCCTGTTTTTCCGCTTCGGCTTCAAGTATGAGAGATTCTTTCTTTCCTTCAGAAACCAATATTGCAGCATTTTTCTGCCCTTCTGCGATAAGTATGGATTCTCTTTTTTCTCTTTCCGCCTTCATTTGTTTTTCCATTGCATTTTGTATTTCTTTAGGCGGTATAATGTTTTTAACTTCAACACGGTTGATTTTAATACCCCATGGATCCGTTGCTTCATCCAAAACCGTACGCATCCTGGTATTAATAATTTCTCTTGAAGTCAATGTTTCGTCAAGCTCCAAGTCACCGATTATATTTCTTAATGTTGTAGCAGAAAGATTTTCTATTGCTGACATCGGTCTGTCAACACCATAAGTATAAAACTTAGGATCGGTTATTTGAAAAAATATTACTGTATCTATCTGCATTGTGACATTATCTTTGGTAATTACCGGCTGCGGCGGAAAATCGACTACCTGTTCTTTTAATGATATCTTTTTTGCTACTTTGTCAACCAAGGGAACTTTTATATGAAGACCTACTCCCCAGGTTGTTTGATACGCACCAAGCCGCTCTACAACATATGCATGTGCCTGCGGCACAATTCTTATGTTTGTCGCCAATAAAGCAATTATGACAGCAACTATAAAAATAAAACCAATAAACTCCATTCTTTACCTCCATTATTTTCTTTTAACTATAAGCCTTACACCTTTAATTTCTTCTATAACAACCAGTTCGTCTTTTTCAATTATATCATCATCTGCTGACCTTGCAGACCAGACCTGGCCTCTTATCTTCACATAACCTTCGTTATTAAAGTTGTTTATTGTAGATTCAACTTTTGCTGTTTCACCTATCAAACTGTCTAAGTTAGTCTTTGTTTTTCCTACTTTAAGTTTTTTAACAGCTAAAGGTCTTGTCAGCACCAGACATACTATTGATACCATCAAAAAGACCACTATTTGAACATGAAGACCTAAACCCGTTAAGTGAACAAACCAGGCAACAAGTGCTCCGATGGCAAACCAAATAGTTGTAAGACCCATTGTGGAAGCCTCAATAATAACACACGCGACAATAATAATAATCCATGCCCATCCCACGTATTCCATAACGCCTCCTTAAATTAAAGACTTATGTTTATTATATACCACATAACGTCCAAGGTAAACAACAATTTCAATCAATAATTCCGCTAAGCGGCTGATAAGGATTAACATATGTATTGTAAATGCTAACGGCATAATGCAGATGAGGACCTGTGGAAAAACCGGTTGTTCCTACAGTGCCTATAATATCGCCCTTAGAAACCTTCTGCCCCTTTTCAACCGATATAGTATTCAGGTGATAATAAGATGTGAAAAGCCCCATGCCGTGGTCAATTACAACAGTATTGCCGGGAGAAAGAAGGCCTTCCATTGCAAAGGTTACTATTCCGTTATTTGGTGCTTTCACTTCTGTCCCCAGCGGTGCGGCGAGATCCAAACCCGAATGCCTGGATGAAGACAGCTCGTTGTTAACATATCTGATTTCGGCAAAATCGGTCGTTAGTTCACCTTCCACAGGCATCGTGAAAGTGCCCTCCCAGAGTTTTTCAGCAGCCGACTCTGTTCTTGCGGGCTTTACCAGCTGTGCATATTCGTAGACTGCAGCACTGTTGTTATTAGTTTCATTCATTTCTTCGGATACGGTCAGATACTGAGTTTTAAATGTCTTGATTTTTACCGAAAGCTTTCCGTCAATTGTATATTCACCTGGAGTTCCTTCATTTACTACAATGCTCAGAGCATATTCTCCAGGCTCTGCATTTAAATCTATAGGACACATGAACATGCTTCTTTCTTTGTATTTGTACGCTTCAGTTTCTGTTTTGACCGCATTGGTTTTAAGTTTCAGCGTTTCATCACCGTTTAAATTTTCTACATAAACAAGCAAAATATTGCCCGGGGAATTCTCCCTCGTTACGATTGCCATGCTTGCCGGTCTGTTTACATCAACCGTAAATTTCAAAGTCTGGCTGCCGTAAAATTGAGAGCCTTTTTTCATAAGCCACTGTGCCTGACTTTCAACAGCATATTCACCGTTGACAGTCAGCTTGTCAAGCACATCCTGCAGATTTGTTCCTGTGCCTGCCAGCTTGTCATCGGAATATACCCTGATAACCTGGCTGTCCGGCGGTTTTTCATATGCAACATCCAGTGAGTCGTTCCCGCTGATTTTTATATCTCCTTTGTTTACAGAACCTTTAATAGTTCCCTCTTTTTTTGTGAAATGTCCTTCCGTGTTTTTGTACGTCCAGTCATATTCAACATCTGGTTTCAGTTTATTTTCGTTGTAATCCAAATATGAATCATACAATGTGGAATCTATATATACATAAGAAAAGTTCTCATTCAAAAACAGTGCCTTGGCCGTATCAGCATCAACCTTGTATGTGTTTTCTTTTTGTGATACATATGCTGCTTTATTATCAGGATCAAAGCTCAGTTTGTAATTATCCGCTCCGGAACCTTTTTTCACCGTCAATTCGTAAGATGTAAGGTCTGAGATGCTGTCTACCGTCTTGTTTCTTGTTTTAACGGCCTTCAATATGTCCCGCGCCTGTTGGCTGCTGCCTGGTATGACTGTTTTTTCTCCTGTTGCCGGATTTGTCAGTTCAATCTCAGAAACATTCCCAATCAGAGCACAGCCCGAGACATTCAGTGCAAGTAATAAGATGATTATTAAATATACTTTTTTCATAATACCTCCTTACTCTTTAGTTTTTGATTAAAATAACCTTTTATACATTATATTTGAAACGCTTCGTTATATTCTACCACAAATTGACATGAAAGGGTCAAATTTAAAACTATAGATTAGTCGGTTAGTATATTAGCACGCAAAAATGAGCTGCTTCGTACGCACTCAGTTGAGTCATTTTTCACCAAGGTGATGACTCAACCGCTTTTCAGCAGCTCTAAACTACATTATTACATTAATTAATTATCTTTCTTCCCTGAAGTAGTTAACTCCGCAGCCTGCAGGCTGAGAATTTTCCTTTGATTTCCGAATTGATGTGATTACCAGTACAAGCGCCGTTATAACAAACGGAAGCATGTCATAAAACGCATTCGGGACAGTTATGATTGTCTTTGGGAAATAATACTTCAAAACATTGAATGCTCCAAATATGAATGAACCGAAAATCGCCTTTACGGGACTCCATGAAGCAAAAATTACAAGAGCCACCGAAATCCAGCCAAGACCGTTGACACTGTTGCTCATCCATACTCCGCCATTAATTATAAGAGAGCAGTACGCTCCTCCTATTCCGCAGATTCCGCCGCCTAACAGCACATTTATATATTTAAGCTTGGTAACTTTTATTCCTGCCGCATCGGCCGCAGCAGGGTTCTCTCCGATTGCTCTCATATTGAGCCCTGCTTTTGTATGGCTTAAGTATATGCCGCAGATAACAGCCGTCACAAGTCCCAGATATACAAACGGATTATATTGAAACAAAAGTCTTCCCAGCACCGGAATATCGCTTAATCCCGGCACATTTATGTTACTCAGCTGCATTGTGATTTGTTCCGGAAGTTTCAGAGATGTTGTACCGGAATTTACTATCACATACTCACCAACAAAATTAGAAATTCCTGTNNTAAGCACGACATAAATCAAAGCGCCTAAAAGCCCAGCCATGAATGCCGCTATCAGCGCAACAAAAACGCTGTTGCTTGCATATCCCGCCATAAAGCCGGCACATGCGCCCATCATCATCATGCCTTCAACTCCAAGATTCAAATGACCGGCTTTTTCATTTAAAATTTCGCCCAGGGTTCCGAACAGAAGCGGTGTACCCGCAAACACTGCCGCAACCAGCAAATTCAAAAATATGTTCATGATGCGGAACCTCCCTTATTATGGCCTGAGCACAACACAAACTTATATCTGATAAAAAACTCACTGCCTAAAATAAAAAACAAAATTATTCCCTGTAAAACAGCCGCAGAGTAAGTTGACAAGCCGTAAGTCGATTGCATTACGCTGCTGCCCTTTTCCAGCACGCTGAACAGGAATGAAACCAGCAAAATTCCAAGTGGATTTAGGTTGGCAAGCCATGCCACTATTATTGCTGTAAAGCCTACACCGCCCGCAACGGAACTTGCCAGAGTCATATCCGAACCGGCAGACTGAATCACTCCGGTTATGCCGCATATGCCTCCGCTTAAAAGCATTGTGCGAAGCACTATTTTCCTGACATTCATCCCTGCATATCTTGCGGTGGACTGGCTTTCTCCTACTACGCTTATTTCGTATCCCTGCTTTGTGTACCTCATATATACAAAAATTACAACTGCAAGTATCAGTCCAATAATCCATCCGAACTGTACTCCCAAAATCTTATCAAGCTGTGCATTAACTTCAAATCGTGCAATTTTGGGAAATCCTGATGAACCAGGATCTTTCCACGGTCCGTCGCGCAAAAATGATATTATGTATAGAGCTATATAATTAAGCATTAAAGTAAACAATGTTTCGTTTGTATTAAATTTCGTTTTAAAGTACGCGGGTATTAATCCCCACAGGCCTCCGCCTATAAATCCAACAATGAACATTGCTCCCAAAAGTATAAAGTGCGGCCAGTTGCTGTGGAACAAAGCAAAGTATGATGAAAACACGGCTCCCATTATTATCTGACCTTCTGCTCCAATGTTCCAAAACCTCATTTTAAATGCCAGTATAACTCCAAGTGAAGCCATCAGCAGAGGCACCATTATTTTAACTGTCGCCTGAATTGCCATCTTGCTCCTGAAAGCACCCGAAACAATTGTGCCGTACAACTCAAAAGGGCTGTATCCGATAAATAAAATAAATAAACCGCCTGCCACTAAAGCAAGTATAAAAGCAACTATTCTCAGCCTCATTATTTCCATCTTGGGGCGTTCTGCTCTTTTTATGGTACGTATTAAGGGTTCTTTTGCTTTTTTATTTACATTATTCATCCTGCTCGTCCACCTTCAAATTCTTTCCTGCCATCATGAGACCTATTTCTTCTTTTGTTGTTTCTTTTGCATTAACTATTCCTTTTACTTCACCGTGGCATAAAACCATGATTCTGTCCGATAATTCCAACAGCACGTCCAGGTCCTCCCCTATGAACAAAATAGCCACGCCCTTTTTCTTTTGTTCATTTAACAGATCATAGATCAAATACGAAGAATTTATATCAAGACCTCTCACGGGATATGCGGTTATAAGCACGTTAGGATTTGATTCTATCTCTCTTCCAAGCAAAACTTTCTGAACATTGCCCCCTGACATCATCCTCACAGGCATATCCACATTTTGAGTGACTATGTCAAGTTTTTTAACCAGTTCTTCGCACAATCTTCTTGAAGGTTTTTTATCGACAAATAATCCTTTGTTTTTCTTGTAGGATTTAAGCATTACATTTTCCACCATGCCCATGGAACCCACAAGTCCCATGCCAAGCCTGTCTTCAGGAACAAAGCTCATGCTGATGCCCAAATTTATTATTTGATCGGGTGTTTTTCCTATTATATTTTCCTTGTTGCAAAGGACGGCGCCGCTTTTTATTTCCATCAGACCCGCGATTGCTTCGCACAGTTCCTTTTGACCGCTTCCAGCTATTCCGGCAACACCCAGTATCTCTCCTCTTTTAAGTTTAAAATTAACATTGCTTAAAGCAAGTGTACTGTCATCACTTTCAACGGAAAGATCTACCACATTAAGTATGGTTTTTCTGTTTTTGGTTTCAGGACGTTCAATCTTCAGGCTTACGGGTCTGCCAACCATAAGTTCCGTCAGCTCATTTTCATTCGTTTTTGAAGTTTCAACCGTATCAATCAGTTTTCCCTTTCGAAGAATTGCTACACGGTCGCTGATTTCCAGAACTTCATGCAGTTTGTGTGTAATTATGATGATTGCGCTTCCCTGCTCCTTCATTCTTCGGAGTATTTTAAATAACTTCTCGGTTTCCTGTGGCGTCAACACGGCTGTAGGCTCATCCAAAATGAGGATCTGAGCTCCTCTGTACAGTACCTTCATTATTTCTACCGTCTGCTTTTCGCTTACGGACATGTTGTATATCTTTTTCTCCGGCTCAATTTCAAGGCCGAATTTATTGCTTATATTTAATATTTTTTCTTTTAGTGTTTTTGGTTTTTCATATTTTCCTTTAGTGCCCAGCACTATATTGTCCATCGCATTGAAAACATCAACCAGTTTAAAATGCTGATGAATCATGCCTATGCCGCAATCAATCGCATCGTTTGGAAACGCTATGGTAACTTCTTTTCCGGCAATTGATATCGTTCCGGCATCAGGAAAATAAATTCCCGACAGCATATTCATTAATGTTGTCTTGCCTGAGCCGTTTTCTCCAAGCAGGGCAAGAATTTCACCGTATTTTATATTGAGATTGATATCGTCATTGGCAACAACACTGCCAAACACTTTTGAAATATTTTTCAGTTCAATAGCGTAATTAGGTTCATCCGACTTTAACATGCTTACTCCCTTTTGCTTCTGTTAATAAAAATAACGGGGCTGCTGCACTGATATTACCGTCATCGCCTATCAATGAACGGTTAATAATTCAATGCAACAGCTCAAAATAATTTATTTTACTTCTACTGTTTTAAAGTACCAGTTAATTCCACCGGTAATAGTTGCATCATCTAAAGTTTTTCCTTCTTCTCCAACTGTCTTGCCGTCGTTAGTTTCGATTACGCCGTCAAATACATTGAAGCTTCCGTCAATCATAGATTTTTCAGCTTCTGCGATTGCTTCAGCAGTTCCTTTTGCAGCTACGCTTTCGTTGAGAGGTGCTATTCCAACTAATCCGTCAGCCATTCCGCCGAAGTAGTTTTCGCCTGTCCATGTTCCGTTTATAACATTTTCAACAGCCCATGTATAATATGCCGACCAGTCCCATACTGCCGAAGTTATTGTAGCTTTCGGCGCATCCTTTGACATATCTGAATTGTATCCTATTCCGAATGCTCCGGCTTTTTCTGCCTCCAACTGAGGATTAGGAGTGTCGCAGTGTTGCGCAATTACATCGCAGCCTTCTGCCAGCAAAGCTTTTGCAGCATTTGTTTCTTCTTCAGGTGAATACCAGCTGTTTGTTACTTTTACAAATACTTTTGCTTCTGGGTTTACTGAATAAACTCCCATTGCAAATGCGTCTATGCCTCCTGTAACTTCGGAGTTGTCTTGTCCCATAGCTGCAACATATCCGATTTTATCTGATTCTGTTTTTAATCCTGCTGCTATACCTGTTAAATATCTTGCCTGATAAATTCTTCCGAAATAATTGTTAAAGTTTTTCCCGTTGCTCTTGTATCCTGTTCCGTGTGAAAATATTACATCCGGATATTCTTCCGCCAATGCTTCGATTGTGTCCATGTATCCCCAGCTTGTGCCGAAAATTACGTTAGCGCCATCTTCTATAGCTTCAAGAATTGCAGTTTCAGTAGCTGTAGGGTCAGTGTCATTCACATTGTTTTTACGAATGATCTGGCTGTCATCAAGATTAAGTGCTTTCTGCATTCCCACGATTCCCTGATCATGTGCGAATGTATAGCCTGAACCGTCCGCAGGATTTCCTATATGAATAACCGCAACTTTTATATCTTCCTTGACAATTGCGGGGAAAACACCCTTCGCTTCATCTTTTGCAGGTTCTTCTGTCTGAGGTGTTTCTGCTTGTGATTCTTTCGATGCTGCTTCATTTGATCCGCAGGCTGAAAGTGATAGTATCATTGCAAGTGATAAAATAATGCATAAAAATTTTTTCATTTTCTTCTCCTCGTTTTTTCAAATTATTTTAAAAATAAAAATACATCTAAGAAAAACTTAGACGCATCATATAAAAATATAACAATCAATAGTCAAACAATTTANNCATATCATCCACATTATATTGATGCGTTATTATTAAATTAGCTTATCATTTCATTTATTGGATTATTATAATATAAAAAACAGGAATAAGCAACAACTTTCTTTAAATTAATTTTCGTATTACAAGATAATATTTATGATTAATATAAATTATACTTCGTATTTATTTAATTGACAACCCCACAGGGCAGTGGTCGCTCCCGAAATATTCGGGACAGATAAATGCATCGCAAAGCTCATCTTTGAAAGACTGTGACGCTATAAAATAGTCGATTCTCCAGCCCACGTTCCTCTCCCTTGATTTTGCGAAATTTGACCACCATGAATACGCATCTTCCTTGTCAGGATAAAAATATCTGAATGTATCTATGAATCCTGCCTCAATAAGCTCAGTCATCTTATCTCGCTCTTCGTCAGTAAAACCTGCATTCTTTCTGTTTGTCTTGGGATTTTTCAAATCTATTTCTTTGTGCGCAACATTTAAATCGCCACACATAACAACAGGCTTATCTTCATTTAATTTTAAAAGATATTTTCTGAAATCATCTTCCCACTGCATTCTGTAATCAAGCCTTTCAAGCCCTCTCTTTGAATTGGGAGTATAGACATTTATTAGATAAAACTTATCAAACTCAAGTGTTATGACTCTTCCTTCTTTGTCATGTTCTTCTATGCCCATTCCGTAGGATGCTGACAGCGGCTTTTGTTTAGTGAAAACTGCGGTTCCTGAATAGCCTTTCTTTTCGGCATAATTCCAAAAATCATAATAACCTTCTAAATCAAGTTCTATTTGACCTTCCTGCAGTTTCGTTTCCTGCAGGCAGAAAATATCAGCATTTAGATCCTTGAATGTGTCCACAAATCCTTTGTTTACACATGATCTTAACCCATTAACATTCCAAGATATTAATTTCATACAAACTCCTTTTCTTTATGTTTTAGGAAAAGGCATACGCCCTTTTCCTATTCATCGCATTTAAGCACTCCACCCTGTGAATAATTTTCAAATTCCATTTCTCTGATAATTATTTTTACAGCTTCCTTCGGGCATTTGGCGGTTTCAACGACTGCCTGAGTCACTTTCTCAGCAAGAGCTCTTTTTTGCTCCAGCGTTCTTCCTTTAAGCATTTCCACTTGAATAATAGGCATATTTTCCTCCACTTTTTCTTTGTTTTAAATATTTACTTCCAATCATTTTTTTATTTATATTCTTTGACAATGATGCAAAAAGCATTGCCTGGTACAATACATTAAACTCCACCACATCTCCCAGTTTATATTCCTTTTTGCAGTCATGGATGTCCAGTATCGTGTGGTCGCTGCTGGCACCAAGCACTGTAATGTCACTGTCCTTTGGCACAAGTTTTGATGAATCACCCACATCCTGATTTCCTAAAGCAACTATCGCTCTTTTTCTTATTCCTCTGTCGTCATAGTGAGCATGCTCTCCAAAAGCATTGACCATGAGCTTTCCTACCGGATACGTGGGTTTTTCGCCAACCTCTATTATTTGTGCTTTTAAAACAAATGTATCTTTATCAAGCCCCAAAATGTTTGTATTCCAATAGAGAGGAAGATCGTGAGCATTTATTATACCTTCTCCTATGCGCAGGTGATTGATTTTTTCGGGCAATCCGCCGTCTGTCAAAAGAGGCAGCGTCGTTGTGCCTCCTCCGGACACTATATTCAATTTTCTTTTCAACATTTTTTCAATATCTTCTGCTGCTTCCGCAAGCTCTGTGAGATTTTCGGTCGTAGGAGCCACAGATCCGTAGCAGCTTAAATTTGTCCCTATCCCCTCAAGAGACAGGCTGTCAAGTTCATATTCGGTAAATTCAGAAAGACTTAGCAATTCCTTTCTGGTAAAAACCCCTTCTCTTAAATCACCTAAGTCATACATCAATATGACTCCGTATTTCTTGTTTTGCTTTTCAGATTCATTGTTCAGCGCTATTAATGTTTCCTTTTCCGACACGAGGCACATGTCACTGTATCGGATCACATCGTCGATTTCACACAGCATTGGAATTCTCACAAGAAGAAGTGGCGTTTTAAAATCCTTATTCTTTAATGCCTTCAGCTGACTGATTCGTGAGCTTCCGATCTGCACGCAGCCTCCTGCTGCCATCGCCCGGGCACCCGGAACAATTCCGCCGAACCCTTTTATTATTCCGGCAACCNNCCTTAATACCGTTCTTACTGCATAATTCTGTAATGATTTTCGCGTTTGAGCAAAGTTTATTCAAGTCAATTTCAAGTACAGGATATCTTTTCATTTGACCTCTCCTTTGGCTCTCATTTATTTTAATTAATTTCTGAGCTCTGCAAAAAATGTCTTTATTATATCCGAACAGTCCTTTCCTAAAACGCCAAATTGCACGTCTATCTGATGATTTAATTTTTGTTCCTGCACAATGTTCAAAACTGAACCGCACGCTCCTGTCTTTGGGTCCGAGGCTCCGATTACCAGCCTTTCAACCCTGGCATTTACCAGTGCTCCCGCACACATGGAACACGGCTCCAGTGTAACATACATGGTGCAGCCCGGAAGCCTCCATCCTCCTAAATTACTGCAGGCATCTTTAATCGCGGAAATCTCGGCATGAAGAGTTGCATCCTTCATGGTTTCCTTCTGGTTAAAACCCCTGCCTACGATTTCACCGTTTCGCACTATTACAGCCCCTACAGGAACCTCCTTAATCTTATAAGCTTTATATGCCTCATTCAAGGCTTCCTTCATAAAAAATTCATCCATTTCATTACTCTCATATTGTTTATCTTACAGTAATTATAGTTTATTGCCCGCTCATAAGTCAATACATATGTCTTTTATTACCTGTTTACTTTTTTTAAAAACAATTTTATAATTAAATTACAAAATGTGGAACATTTTATCGAAAAATTCAGTCTAAATAATAGGCTAATGCAATTTTATCAGCATGGAAATGCTTTGGATTTCCACACAAAGGAGGAAAACGTGAAGAAAATAATTAAAAAAATATCAGTCGTCGGACTTTGCATAAGTTTAAGCGTAAATTCAGTTGCATATGCAGGGGTTATGGATTCAATTACCGAACAGCAGGCTACTGAAAAAACTAACGAAACTGCAGAAGGCGCAGAAAAAACCGCTGTTGAAACAAAGACAAGCTCTCAAGCTTCTTTTTCAGATATAGGCGGTCACTGGGCAAAGAAATGGATCGAAGGAGCAGTTAAACTGGGCTTTGTATCAGGATACGAGGACGGCACATTCAAGCCGGACAGAACAATAACAAGAGCGGAATTTTCAAAATTAATAAATAACGCATTACATACAGAAAAAAAAGCAACATTAAGCTTTTCGGACGTTAAGCAAAAAGAATGGTTCTATGGAGAAATTCAGAAATCCGTTGCTTCAGGATTCTTTTCAGGCTATGAAAACAACACCTTCAGGCCTAATAACCCTATAAAAAGGGAAGAAGTAGCAAAGGTCGTAAACTCCGTAATAACAACAGGAGGAGTTGACGGAGAAGGTGCCACACTGCTGTCAGATTACGGCACAATACAGGATTGGGCAAAAACAAGCGTAAATTCTGTTTATAACAAGGGATATATCCTCGGCTACCCCGAAGGCGTGTATCGTCCGGCCAAATCTTTGACACGTGCGGAAGCGGTTAAAATTATTTATGAAATCATAGAAAATGAAAATATAGAACACGGATTCAACATCACTAACTATGACGAATTTTATTCCAGCGCCGTTGTTGTAGGAGATTTAAACATCCTGGATTCTGTCGGTGCAGGCAATGTTTATTTAAAAAACGTGGTTGTTCTCGGCGACATAGTTGTTTCCGCATCAAAGGTTAATTCAATTCAGCTTACAGATGTGAAAGCAAAAAATATTATCGTAGTTGATAAAAATAACCCTGTAAAAATAGTGTGCAATGACAATGTTGCAATTGCTGCTACACAGCTTCCTCCGGTTGCAGTAGTACAAAAAATCGGAACTAATGTGAACATATAATTACTATAATATCCGTTTAAAAGGCCTTGAATTAAATTCAAAGCCTTTTTGTAGCGGACACCGAGACGTTTCATCTGTCTTTTTTGTAATCACTTGGTTTCTGTTTTAAAATAAAACATAATATTTTACCAATCAATTCACCGAATATATGGAATAATTTTATATGTGCTTATAGAATACCTTTCAAATTTATGTCCAAAATGTTCTTTTAATGCAATTTCTTAGACATATACGTCCATTTTTATCCCTTAATTCATTCACAAAATACAAGCTGCGTAATATACTGGAAGTATAAGCAATGCGGCAAAGCGATCACTAAGCTAATAAATATTCACTAACTTTTTTTAAATTTTCGACGAAATTATAGGAAACCCCAATGAAATGAATTGTTTTTTTTTTATTTTTTTAAAAATAATTACTTTTTTCGTTGAAATATAGTTATTGTTAATTTTCGCCAATCTTGCGCATTTACATGCGAGTTTATGAATAAAAATAGCAAAATGCACTTTCTTTTTACAGTATTATTCCTCTCAGAATTGTCAGAACGAATTCTTGTACCGTCTGCTGATATAATTTCGCATGCAATCAAATTCCATTCCCTGCACAATGAATTAATTCTTTTAAAATAATTTTTAACAGTTTTAAATCAGTATTTTCAATAGCTTCATTATGTTATTATTCATGCACTCACACAATCTGACGTCTCGCCGCCAGCCGTCTTAGAGGCGTGTTAACTTCGCTATATTTTTATCATATTTTGTACTTTTTTACAGATTTGTTTGCTTTTTTATTGCTAAAGATTTTTGCCTTTTAAAGCTGACTCGCACCAAGACAAATTTTACATCTAAATGTCAATGTATAGATTCTTTTCAATGTTTCTATAATTGGTTTCCCATCGCATCAATTGCCATTATATTTCCGATTCTACTGTTGTTTCCATTGGTATATCTCGCTCATGCATTTGTACTGAGAAAAAATCTGCCACTTCAAGAAGAGGCAGATTTTGACGTTAGTTAATTCTTTTTAAATTGTTACTTGCTTGCTTTTACGTATCTTACATTTTTATATTGCATTCAATACTAAGAAGCAATGCTATTATTTTAAAGTTTACATCTGAAAAGATACATCTATTTCATTATCGGAACCAGTAACTGTTCCTTTTAACCAACAAGTAGTTTGAAAAATACCAGCTGTGGTTACATCAAATTCCAATTTTCCGTAGCTTGAAGCTTTGCTTAGAGTGGCATTATCATATGTACCACCTATAACCATAATCCATTTATCGTAAACAGAAGTACACTTGTTGTCAGTTACAGTCATATAAAAATAACAGTTAATTATTACACCCGTAAGTGATACCTTCCAACTGTTTGCTGATGCACGATTTAGAGAATCCACTTTTTCAATTGTGACGGTATATTCATCGCCATTTTTATCTATACCTGTATATGATTGGTTGGGGTTATTTTCTAAATCCTTGAAATTCACAGTTCCTACAGCCGTTTTTAAGGCGGCATTATTTGTCTCAGCAGCATATGCAGGCACAAAAGAGCAAATTAAGATAGCCGCAGCCATTAAAGCACCTAAAATACGTTTTTTCATTGTTTTCCTCATTAGATTATAAAAATTTAAATTTATTTAATTTGAGTGAATATTTTATTAATCAATGGAATCACCCCCTACCTTTATCACTTTTTTAAAAAATACTTTATGAGCAATACAATTACGACGAGTATACCAAAGCATATTATTCCTAATATTACTGTAGCTTGCAAATTCAATACATTTCCTAAAATCATAGCCAATATAATTGAGATAACAAGCACTATACACCAAAAATAATGATATTTCTTTTTTAGCTTTTTTGTAACTTCTTTAACAATCGGGATTTCCTCAACAATATTTATTTCTTCATCCAATAAATAATCAATGGAAATCCCAAATATTTTACTAAGTTGTATTATGTTATCTATATCAGGCATAGTTTCGTTTAATTCCCATTTTGATACGGCTTGTCGAGATACAGTTATTTTTGAAGCAAGTTCTTCTTGTGACATTCTCTGATCTTTTCTCAGTTTTTGCAATTTTTCTCCAAAGGTCATTCATTCCACTCCTCAATTTTCAATCTTCTTGATTATAGATTATATTACTTTTAGCAGTTGCATTCTACCATCTCCAGATGGAATTTATGCAACTACAGGTTGCAACTGGCAATTTAATTAGTTAATTTTGCACTGTGAACAAATTTTTTATAATCCAACATATTAATAATTGAAATTAATAAAATTTTCCAATATAATTATAATGGGTAAAATTAAGCCTGATTCTATAGTCTTTTTCATCATTATTCCTCCTCAAACTATTGGTATAATAGTACCTTAATCTATTAAATTGTAACCATTTAGCAAAACAACCTTCGGATTTATATATAAGCAGTATTATACGATATTAGCTTTTCATGTATATATTGAAAGCATATCAGACAATGTAATAAGCCATCAAATAAATATTCATTAATTATTTTTAATTTTCGATAGAATCATATAAAATCCCAATAATATGGATATATCTTAAAACTGTCAACATGTATTCTTCGGTAGTTACGGGTTCACTTAAATATCTGTTCTGGAATAAATGACCTGTCCTGTCATATTTTTTATTATGCCATCCAACATATCCTACTGTTATGCGCTTGATACTTGTTCCAATCTCTTCACTTTCTTTCAGCAGCATATGAATATGATTGTCCATTAAGCAATAACCAAGTACTTTAAAATTACCTTTTGCCTTTGCTCTTTCAATACATTCAAGAAACTTTAATTTATCTTCATTTTCTAAAAATATATCTCGTTTGTCGATTCCTCTCAGCATAATATGATATATTCCTGTAATGCTTCTTACCCTTGCTTGCCTGGGCATATGACACCTCACCTTACTACATATCATTTCATTATTATGCCAAATATTTACATGTTGATATTATTATAACATTTATCATTGCAGAGTCAAACTTTATTATAATATAAGGCTCAAGACACTTGAAACGTCCCGCTGTCAGCCGCCGTCAGCCGCAGACAAGACACTTGAAACGTCCCCCTGTCCGCGCACGCGACAAAAGAGGCTGCCTCGTTTTAAGACAGCCTCTTTTGTTTTATTCCCAATCCTTTTTTAACTATTTATCTAACTGTTGTGAGTTCCGGGAATCTTTTTTCGAGATATTCTTTTGTATTTTCATAACCTTCGTCTAAGAATAAAGTTTCTGTACTTTCCTCTTCGCTTTCTTTTTTTGGATTTTTCGTGTCTCTTATAATAATCTGCAGATAGTTCCTGGATTGGCCGCCAATGTACGGTTTCTCAAAATTGTAATTGGTCAATGCAATAAATGCGCCATCGGCTTTCAAATTATGTTCCTCAACATCTTTAATTAAATATGGATACACTTCATCAAAGGTAACATCAGAAACAATGTCTTTTCCGCTGTCATCATAGCCAATGAATAAACTTATGCTGTTGAATTTATTTGCATAATATTTTTCATCATAAAGATAATAATATTTTATCCCTTTAAAATCCTGTGAATTCATCAATTTTGTAGCCAGATTATCTTTTGTTTCATTTCTTGAAGTATCTACTGCATCTGTTTCGTATTTAGTTTCATTTCTTGAAATATCATCTTCATTTATTTTGTAATCTCTTACAATAAAGCTACCATCATTCATAAAGTACATTATAACCATGCTGTTCATCCAGTAATCCTGATAATCATAATCAGGATTTGTCAGCATTTCTTTATGCAGGTCTATAATTGTCTGAATGTTCTCTTTGTCCGTAAACAAAATTATTCCGTTTCTGTTTTTCAGCCTTATCATATCCTCATGATCCAGATCGTCTTCATGCTCTATATACTCGTTTATGTATCTGAGAACCCATGTATTTGATCCAACATAGGCATATTTAACATCTTTCGCATCAGGAACCACATCTCTGTATTGATTTGCAAACGCAACGGTTCCCCCTGTTACGGCAAAAAACAAGGCCATGCTTAGAACAAATACTTTTGCTGAGAGTTTCGATATTTTAAATGATTTCTCCATAACGGCAATTACCAGGTAGTAAGTCAGCACCGCCAGCAATAATGATACGATTATTTCACTGACTATGTTCCTGCTAAAGTGTGCCGCCGAAAAAAACGCAGGTAATATTAAGCTTGCCAGTACGGAAACGAAATATTTATAGCCATCAAATACAATGAAATTTCCTGTGTTTTCATTTTTCCTTCTTTTTAGTATTTTAAATATCAGCAGGGTTATAGCAATCAATATTAATCCCAACATTAAAAAGTATATATAATCCACAGGAATATCAGTATATTTTGTAAAATATATGTAATCCAATTTATAAACCTTGTAAACAAAGTAATTCATCAGCACATTGGCACTGAATCCCGCCACCAGATCTTCCAATATGGAAAACATAAATTGAATTATCAGATATATTATTCCGGGCAAGGCAAAATTAAACAATGTCATGGCACCGGCAACCAATGTATTACCCGCCAATATTGAAGACAGCGCCGCTAAAAATATTCCTATTAAAAGCCAAGGTACAAAGACCTTGAACGCATCTAAAATTTCATAATTCAGTCTTTGAAACATCACTGATAAAATAATCAGTACAAGTAAAAATGCCGCAAATGCCATATTGATTATAATGTTAATCGCAATCTGTTCCCTGAATGACAGTGGCTTTGACTTGTAATAAGCAAGCTTTGAATCATTATGCAGAAAGCTGTTGTCCACCAGACAATTTACAAAAACAAGTGCAAATGCTTCAAACACTCCAAAGAATATAAAAAACTCTACGTCTACTCCTTCCAACTCCAATATGTATGGTATTAACAATGTCGTTATAAACATTATCACCGTTGACAGGAAAAACCAGTTTTTCTTGGCTTTCATTTCGTTTAAAAGAAGCGGTATAAATATATTATTTTTTTTCTGTTCCATATCCCGCACCTCCCAGCTCTGTAATAAATATTTCCTCAAGGCTCATCGAAAGCTTGTCGAACAAAAGAACCTTGTATTCTTTTTCTAATTTTTTCTTAAATTCATCGGAATCGCCTGTGAATGTGCATATGTTTATGCTTCCGATTTTTACGGATTTGACTATGTTGAATTCACTGAACCCTTCGGTTTCAAATTCGCCCTCAACCGCAAACTGCACCCTCTTTATTTCATCTTTCATTTTTTCGAGATTTTCTTCTCTTAGAACTTTTCCTTCGTGCATTATGCCAACTTTATCGCATATGTTATCAAGCTCTTTTAAATCATGTGATGAAATAATCAC
This sequence comes from Clostridiales bacterium, assembly GCA_003457065.1. Lineage (GTDB taxonomy): Bacteria > Bacillota > Clostridia > Tissierellales > Sedimentibacteraceae > Sedimentibacter. Next base: position 19,541 of record DMJQ01000154.1, on the reverse strand, counting down.
TGTTATTTCATTGTCCATGACTTCCTGTATCAGCACATTCCAGAACTTTCTTTTAATTACCGCATCTAAACCGTCCACTATTTCATCTAAAAGCAGTACCTTGGGCTGTGCTGAAATCGCCATAATGAATGCAGCCTGTTTTCTCTGACCTTTTGACATCTTGTTCAAAATTTTATTCTTATCTATATTAAAGTATTTCACAAGCTCGTCAAATTTCTTCTCAGACATATTTTTGTACATTAATTTCTCATAAGCGAATAATTTGCTCAGTGTAAACTGATATGGGAAAAATAAATTGTCCTGAACAAAGTAAAAATCCTTAATGATTTCAGAATCTTCCTTTACCTGCTCATCATTGTAAAAAATCTTTCCTTCGTCCTGTTTATAAATCATCATTATATGCTTCAGCAATGTTGTTTTCCCGCATCCGTTAGAGCCTACCAAACCATATATCTGGCTTGTTTCAGCATTCAGGTTTATATCATTTAAAACCGGAAACTCGCCAAATTTCTTGCTTAAGCCTTCTACTGTTAACATACGACCTCCTTATCCCTTACTTGGGTTTAGAATTTTTTCGACTAATTCAATTATATAATCATCCTTCAATCCCAGATTTTTCAAGGATTTAATAGTTTCTTTCAATCTGTCTTCCATGTTTTTCATGTGTGTATTCCTTAGCTCTTCTGAATTTCTTACAAAATTGCCTTTTCCTTTTACAGTATAAATATAATTGTCTTCCTCCAGACTTTTGTAAGCTTTCTGTATTGTGTTCGGATTAATTTTTACCATTGCAGCCATCTCTCTCACAGACGGAAGCTTTTCATCAGGCTTCAGCGCTTTTGATAAAATAAGTCTTGTGATCTCTTCATAAATCTGTTCATATAAAGCTTTTGAACTGTTATTGTCTATTAGAATCATTTTACACCTCCTCCTCAAATATAATTGTAGGCAATCTTTCCGTTCACATATTCTTTCAGTCTTCCTTCATACACTTCTTCCAATTCCAAATTATTGTAGTCATCAGGTATAACAAGAGAAATCTCTTTGTTAAAAGGAATTATCCCCCATAACAAATACGTGACAAAACTTGAGCATACATAGTAGTAATTCCTTTGCAGCGGTATATTGAAATAAATTAAAAAAATATTTAAAATGCTGTACCTGAAACTATTTGGTTCTGTCAAAAATTTCTCAAGTCTTCTGGTAATTATATTATAATCAGAATCCGTAACTTCCAGCTTATATATTTTGCACTTTGTATCCGGATACATCTTAAAAACTCCGCCATCCGGATTTTCTTTCACAAACCCTCCGATTAATGGAAACCATGTTATCTTTCTTCCAAAGCTGAACATTGTTTTGCAATCATCTTCAAAAGATATTGAAATATGATTGTATGGTTTCTTTGAGACCGCCTTTAAAGCCCTTGAAAAAACCGTATTCGTCTGTGTAAGAACTATCTTAATCTCCTTCATATGTTACTCCTGCCATCTATCACAATGTTATGTGTACTAATACACTTAGTACAACAACTGTATTGTATAGCATAGTACACAACATGTCAATATATTTAATCTTGCAAATTAAATAAAAATTAAATTCATTGAACAACAAAAAATCATCCTGATATTAAAACCTCAAAATTGAGATTTTAATATCAGGATGATTTATCATATTATAATTAAATTATGGAATACAGCCAGAAAAATATCGGTATTGTAATCAGTGACAATAAATGTGTAATAACAACTATCTTGGAGCCGAAATCAATGTCCCCGCCGTATTTCTGAGCTAGTATCGGCATCAGCACCGCTACCGGTAATGCCGAATAAATAACATAAATCTGTTCCGTCATTTGATCAAAATTTAAAAATTTCATCAGTACAATCATGAGCAATGGTGAAACTATCAATCTAAAAAATGCCGCGAAATATGCTTCTTTATCGGTGAATGAATTTTTTATTCCTATGGTTGCTATTTTACTTCCTATTATAATCATCGATAAGACAGTCGTAACATTTGTTAATAGCTCTAACAGATTCACTGCAAACAAAGGCAGCTGAATCTGCGTAAAATATAAAACCAGACCGGCATAGACCCCTATCATGCCCGGATTTAAAAACATATATTTATACCTGTTCTTGATTTTTTTCTTGCCAAGCAGCAATGACACTCCATATGTCCACATAAATACTATGTTGGGAGTATGAAACATTGTAGCAAAAAACATTCCCTGAGAACCGTATATTTGATATGCCAAGGGAAAACCCATGAACCCGCCGTTCATCAATGCGACGGCANNATATGTTTCCCAGCAGTATAAGCAATATATCAAACATGATCGCTAATGCAAGGAGAACCGCCCCCGTTTTCAGCTGTTCAAAGGAAAACTTAATATTCATGGCGTTAACTACCATTGCAGGCATTGTAACGTTAACTAATAAGTATGTAAGTGCACTTTCGCCGTCGTCAGTTAAAACTCCCTTATTCCTTAAATAATATCCAACCGCCATCAGTATTGCCATCAATATGATACTGTTTACTAATGTAACTAAAATCATACCCGTTCCTCCAAAGGTGTACAAGTTCATTTAGAATATCACGGAGCATCTATAAATTCAAGCATATTATTGCTATTGAGCGCTGTTATATAAACAGCTCTGCACTGTCAATATCCATCAGTTCTGACAGTACGCTGAATATTATTGTGCTTAAAGCTTTAAGATTATGTATATCCACTGCATTGACATTATCATTTCCCGTATGAATTGCTCTGTTTTCTCCGTGATAATCAAAATTATAAAAATAANNATACTGCCGCTTGAGGACTTCAGCAAAAATCCCTCTTCTGAATTAACAAAAGCAAAAATCAAATCATAATCGGATAAATTTTTGTTTGAATATGCATTTCTCAGCAAATCAAGATTTAATGAAATGCCGGTTCCGTTATCAATAGCACCTTTTGAATAATTGATTCCTTTTGCGGTAGTACTGTCTATGTGTGATGTCACAACAATTGCGTTTTTACTTTCATTTCCCTTTATAACTACAAAAATATTTTCAAGTTCAACTTCCTTATTTTTAATTTCAATATTCAACTTGACAACTTTATTTTTTATGCTCAAAAGTTCTTCTGCAGTTGTTTTATTAATATTCATAATGGTAGGTATATCTGTTCTAACCTTAATTACATTTTGATATAAATATACCTCATCAACCGCAAGTAATGACAAGCATATATTTTTATATTCCTTGGACCTTTCTATAAGCTTTTCATCTTCGGTAATAAAAATATAATTGCAGGAATTGTCAAGTCCATTCAGCACATCAGTTACTATGACGGATTCTGTTAATTTAGCTTTATTAATGTATTTGCACAAGGACTCCTCTTCATCAAACGACACTGTTTCTTCGCCGTCAGAAATGCTGACCTTGTATTCATTGGTGAGGCTCATAGTATATGGCTGAATAAATAGTTCTGCCTCAGAAAAATTTTCCCGTAGGTATGTTTTAAGCTCATCTGAAAACTTGTAATTTCCCTCTGTTCCTATTAATCTGCTGCCGATCTCATCTAATGAAACAAGAGTGCTTTCAATCGTATCATACTTATTTCTCTTGATAACTTCTTCCTGCACTTCATTTTTGTTCTCTTCAATATATTGTTTTGATTTTTGAGTATTTGAGCATGAAGAAGCAACTAAAGTGATGCTTATTAAAATTAAGACAACAAAATATCTATTTATAATTTTCAAATTAACTCCCCCGTTTTATTTCATATATATTCATCTTTTTAGAAAAAAAGTCCACCTTAACGGCGGACTTTTACATTACTGCTGATTCAAAGCTTCAACCTTTTCAGTATTGTATCTTTCTTCAGCTGCCTTATATTCTTCCGGAGTCATGGGCTTATCTAATATAATCTTTCCTTTTACCTTGTGCGCATCCCTGTTGAATTGAGTAGTGTAAGCAGAAAACGGGTCACAATATGATGCTATATACCCGCCCCTTGAATTAAAGAAGGGTATAACTATGGCATGATCAATCAAAAATGCTTCAGCCTCTGCGAATAGATTATATCTTTTTTCTAAATCCAAAAGTTCATCCTTTGCTTTTTCGACCATTATGTCGTATGTTGCCTTTTTATCTTTCAGCTGAGGATATTTTTCATTTTTAGAAAGAGTCTCAACACCATCTTTATCAACGCCTCTTTCATCAAATTTTGCTTTTTCAACCTCGGTGTATTTCCAATCCTGCAAATAATCCAAGGCCATGAATGCTTTATTGTAACTCCAGCCTATATCAGTGCTTCTTACAAATACATCCGTAAATGTGGCAGGGTCAGGGTAATCTGCTCCCCATGTCATTTCCATAATAGAATATTTCCCTCCGCTTCTAACAGTAGAGTTAAAGCCGGATGGCGGATAAGGAACTATTACAACATCAATATAATCCGTTCCCAAGGTTCTTTCTAATTGCTGCTCAACAACCTGTGACCTTTTAGCCCAGTCATTTGCAGATGTGTTGTAAGGCCATACCACTGTTATCGGGAAGTCGACTTTTCCCTTCAATTCGCGCATTGCCTTATCTTTGTACTCCAATGCTAATTTTTCATTGTAGGAACTTGTACTTGAAAATTTCTTCAACGGCTCTAACTGAGTATAATCAATTCCGTTAACGCTGACAAAATTTCTCGGTATAATTGTTCCGAGAAGTACATTTTCAGGATTATTAGGCTCAACAGTCAATATGGCAGCATTCTTATCAAAAGCATGGAAAAATGACTTTCTAAAGTTTTCGTTATTAACTGCTGTCCTCCAATCATTCGGCTTATATTCATCTTCGTAAAGCGGATCAAAATTAAAGCCTAAATAAGTTGAAAATGTAGTAGATGGTTTAGGTTGCACAAAACCTTTCTTTTCAGGATCTTTAAGCCAGCTTTCCACAATATCTAATGTTATGTCGGCTTCGGTTACTTCTCTTCTGAGGAATAATTCCGGAGCCAGAGAAGATGCTTCTTTGTTATACCTGTATGTAATTTTAGAAATCCTCATTTTGTCCTTATCCCAGAAATTTTCATTCAGAGTGAGGACTTTTACATTTTGTGGTTCAAAAGTTTCCATGACATATGCACCGTTGTAAAGCATTGTTTCAGCTGTAGATGCAAACTGATCTCCCGCTTCCTCCAGGAACTGACCGTTTACAGGTAGAAAACATACATAAGAAAGCATTCTCAAAAAATACGGAGTTGGTTTTTCAAGTGTATACACAAGCGTATATTTGTCCGGTGCTTTAATTCCAACTTCATTGAAATCAGTTATCTCCTTATTATAGTATGGTTCTCCACTCCTAATAACTTCATACACAATATTGCTCATTGTAGATTCATTATCAACATTCAGCACATATTTAACCCCATCAACGAAATCCTGAGCGGTTACTTCTGCGTACTGTTCACCCGTATTGGTATACCAGTAAATGCCTTCTTTCAATTTAAAAGTATACCTTAATCCGTCAGGTGAGACTTCCCAGCTGTCTGCAATTGACGGTACCATAACACCGTACTTATCAAAATCTACTAATCCTTCAACAAGATTGTAAACTACTTCTCTTGTTTCGCTTAAAGATGATACAAGGTAATTTAAAGTGGTTGTTTCTGTGTCATAAACTGTGGTGTACTCCTTCATTGCTTTATTGCTTTCATCAGAGGCTGCCGGTGAACAGTTCCGGCATTGGTGCTGCCACCGCATGAAGTCAGTATCAGCATTAAAGTTAAAATTAAAGAAATTAACTTTTTCATGTCTCCTCCTTAATTTAAAGCAAAAACGAGAACGCCCTTTGAAATATCATTCCGTCCTCGCTTCTGCTAAATTTTACTCTGCCATTATTTTATAGCCTTCAAGTTCTCTTTCATTTGCCAATATAAAATGTTCGGGTTCGATTTCTGCCCAGTAGGGCGGATTTCCATCATAGTCAAAATGACATTTCTCAGGATCATATATATCAATTTTTTTATTTCGTTCAACCCTCGGATTAGGAGTCGGTATTGCAGACAGCAAAGCTCTCGTGTACGGATGGAGAGGGTTTGCAAATAACTTTTCCGTTTCGGCAAGTTCCACAATCTTTCCTTTGTGGATGACGGCAATTCTGTCTGAAATAAAACGCACAACAGAAAGGTCGTGAGCAATGAACAAATAAGTGAGTCCCTTTTGTTTTTGCAGCTCCGCCAGAAGATTTATTACCTGCGCACGGATGGATACATCCAGTGCAGATATTGGTTCATCTGCTATTATGAGCTCAGGCTCCATAACCAGCACTCTGGCTATACCTATACGCTGTCTTTGCCCGCCGGAAAATTCATGTGGAAAACGGCTTGCAAATTCCGGAAGCAAACCTACATCAAGCAGTGCCTGCTCAACCACTTTCTTTCTGTCTTCCTCGGTACCGTAATTCCTTAGGTTGTACAATCCTTCAGATACTATGTAATCAACCTTTGCCCTTTCATTTAACGATGCCATAGGGTCTTGAAATATCATCTGGATTCTTTTTGTAAGCTCTTTGTCTAATTCTCTGTCTATTTTCCCGCTTATTTTCCGCCCTTTATAAATTATTTCCCCGGACGCAGCAGGATTTATTCTAATAATTGCCCTGCCTATGCNNGCCGAATGTTTCACCCTTGTAAATATTGAAGCTCACGTCGTTGACCGCAACAAACTTTTTATTCTTTTTGCCAAATTTGACTCTTAAATTCTTGACTTCCAACAGCTTTTCTTTTCTATCGGTCAATGCTATCACCTCGCTTCAGATACATTGCCTGCATTTTTTTCACCAGTGAAGGCGGTTCGACCTTTGGAGCTTTTGGGTCCAAAAGCCATGTACGTGCCTTGTGAGTAGGTGTAACTTCAAAATACGGAGGTCTTTTCTCAAAATCTATCTTCAACGCATGCGGATTTCTCGGAGCAAATGCGTCACCATTTATTTCCTTAAAAAGATTAGGCGGTGTTCCCTTAATCGAATACAGAGCTTCACCTTTTATTCCAAGCTGAGGCAGTGATGACAGCAGTGCCCATGTGTACGGATGCTTCGGGTCAAAGAACACTTCCTCCGCAGAGCCTAACTCTATAATATCTCCCGCATACATGACGGCAATTCGGTCTGCCACGTTAGCTACTACACCAAGATCGTGTGTAATATAAATAATTGTCAGATTATATTTATCCTGCAGATTTTTCAGAAGCTGCAGAATCTGAGCCTGAATCGTCACATCCAGTGCCGTTGTAGGTTCATCACATATTAAAATATTAGGGTTGCATGCAACTGCTATGGCTATAACAACCCTTTGCCTCATGCCGCCGGAAAATTCATGAGGATATTGACTGTATCTTCTCTCAGGTTCTGTAATGCCCACATCATTTAAAATTTCAACAGCCAGTTTCTTTGCTTCATCTCCTTTTAAATTCTGATGAAGCTCGATAGATTCCTGAACTTGTTTTCCAACTGTTTTAAGAGGATTTAAAGATGTCATAGGATCCTGGAATACCATAGCAATTTCTTTTCCCCGTATTTTAATCCACTCATCCTCTGTTTTAAATTCTGCCAGATTCTGACCCTTATATGTTATTGCTCCTTTTTCGATTCTGCCGTTTGCATCCAAAAGTCCCATGAATGATTTTGTGAAAACAGACTTGCCGGAACCTGATTCACCGACAATCGCAAGGCTCTCACCCTTATACAACTCTAATGAAGCACCTCTTATGGCTGTCAGCTCCTGTCCGCGCAGATTAAATTTTATAACTAAATCTTCAACAGATAATATTACTTCACTGTTAATTATTTCTTCAATCGATTTTTGTCCCATACTTTACCTCCTAAACGTGATTTCTCGGGTCGGCAGAGTCTGCAAACACATTGCCGATCACATAGAAGGATATAGTCACGACAGATATGACAGCAGCAGGGAAAAATAACTGGTATCTTTGGCTTGGATCCATCATTAAAGCTCTTCCCTCATTAATCAGGTTTCCGAGGGATGGTATATCAACGGGCAGTCCCATGCCTATGTATGAAAGAAAAACTTCGTTTCCGATAGCTGCCGGGATTGCAAGTGCCATCCTAAGCATAATAACCGATACCAGGTAAGGCAGCAGATTTTTGGTTATTATCCTGCTCGTAGGAGTTCCTAAGCACCTTGATGCCATATTATACTCCCTGTCTCTGATAATTATTATAAGATTACGAACAAACCTCGCCATTTGAAGCCATCCTGTTATACACATAGCAAAAATTATCGTAGGTATGCTTGGTTTCATAATATAGGTCAAAATTATCAAAACAACCGTTGTAGGTATATTATCCCAAACATTATATATCTCAGTAATTATGGCATCCAGCTTTCGAACATATCCCCACAATGCTCCTATGGTTATTCCAACCACCGCTTCAAACAATCCTACCACAACACCTATGAACAGCGATGTCCTTGTTCCGCTCCAAATACGCGCCCACAAATCCTGCCCTATTGAATTTGAGCCAAACCAAAATTCATTATTAGGCTGCACATTTCTATATTGTAAATTTGTTTCAGGGTTAATATATATTTGTGTAGGACTTTTTTGATTTGGTAAATATGGTTGAATTAAAGTAAATAAAACAACACATGCTATTAAAATCAAAAGTACTACCGCAACTTTATTCTTAATGAAAACCTGAAAAGTTGATCTCCAAAATGAGTAGTTTGAATAGCCTGTCAATTCACTTTTTGACTCATCATATTCAGCAAATTCAAATAAGGACGGATCAATACTGTCTGCTTTTTTGCTTATTATTCTCTTTCCGGTCATTATCTTGATCCTCCTTCATTTCCTAATTTTATTCTTGGATCAAATGTTGCCATCAATATATCTCCCAACAATAATCCTATGATCCCTATGGATGAATATAAGAGCACAAGCGCCTGAACCAGTGTGTTATCCTGTCTTTGTATTGCTGTTACAAGAAGTCCTCCCGTCCCGGGAATTGAAAATAATGATTCAACATATATGGAGCCTGACACGGTATACAATATTGAAGCTGGCAGGTACTGAGCCATGGGAACGAATGCGTTGCGCATAACATGTCTTACCATTATTTCCCTATCCTTCAGCCCCTTGGCTCTTGCAAGCCTTACATAATCCTTGTTTAATTCATCAACCATGTAACGTCTTATCCACATGGCATAATAAGCTATGTTGACTATAGACAAACATAAAATCGGCAATATCCAGCTTTTAGGATCTGATTTATCATATAGCAGAGGAAGATTAAATATATCCGTAAAGAACACCTGAATAAGCAGATAATATATAACCGCAGGAACGGCATTTGCACCGACAACATAACATGTTCCAAATTTATCCCAGAATTTCCCCTTGTACCGTGCCATTAAAATACCCAGACTGAGTCCTATAAGCAATGATACTCCTAAAGATGCCAGACCGAAACGCAGTGATGTTATTAATTTATCCCCTAAGATTTTTGTAATATCAACCTTTGGCCTGTAAGTGATTGACTGTCCGAAATCCCCCTTGAGCAAATTACTGTAAAAATTTTTTAATTGTGTATACCACGGATCTAAAAGTCCCAAATTTTTCAGCTTGGCTTCTATCTGAGCCTCATCCAGCTTATCAAAGCTTTTGCCAAAATATCCTTCAATAGGCATCAAACGCATCAATAAAAACACAACTGTTACGACTATCATTAGCGTTAAGAAGGATCTCAAGAACCTCGTCACATAATACTTCATTATAACGCCTCACTTTCTATCTTAAATCAGAAAACAAATAAGGGCTGCAAGAGCCCTCATTTAAGAACTAATTAGCTGCCTTCTTTAAAGCTTCATCACGTGCTGCCTGCCATTCGTCCTGGGCCTTGTTGAATTCTTCCATGCTTATTGGATCAGCAAGAAGTCTGGCACCTTTCCATGTCATCGTCGCTATGCCAAACGGTGCATACGGTCTTTCAAACGGAAGATCCACAGATGCTACATATCCGTCTCCTCCGCTTACTTTGTACGGAATAACAAAAGCGTTGTTTATTAAATATGCTTCAGCATTTGCAAACATCTCATATCTTTTAGGCAAATCCACCAGCTCGTCCTTTGCTTCATTGACCATTAATTCATACACATCATAGATATTCTTCCCATCCGAATTTACTTCTGTCGTATATTCAGGGAAGTTATAATTTCCATCACGTCTGAAAGGATCCGTATAAGTCTGTGGATCTGCATAATCCGGACCCCAGTTGCAATTCATAAGTGAATAGTTTCCGGATCTTCTTGTTCCGTCGAGGAATCCCGTAGGAGCATGGGGCATAAGTGTTATCTGAACATAGTCTGTTCCCAGCAATGTTTCCAGTTGCTGTTTAATAACCTGTGCCTCCAAAGCCCAATATGAGCTGTCTGTATTGTATGGCATCAATATTTTAACAGGAAACTTTGCTCCTGCTTTAGTGAGCTCCTCAACAGCTTTTTCTTTGTAGCTTAAGGCTTCTTTATCATTGAAAAAGTCCTTCTCTTTCAAATCAGCCAAATCACCCGTTGCTGTATAATCCAACCCGTTTTGAGAAGCAAAGTTAGGAGGCGTAATGGTGTTTATTATTCTGTATTCAGGATTATAAGGATCTTCCGTCATCATTGATGCAACTCTGTTAAAAGCAAACATAACTGACTTTCTGAAATTAATGTTATTCACTGCAATCTCCCAGTTTTCAGGCTCATATTCCGCATCAAACTGAGGTTTAAAGTTAAATGCATAGAAATATGTGTAAGTACCCAATCTGTCAGGAGACACTTTATCTTTTAATTCAGGATTATTCATCCACTCGTCAAGATTTGCGGGAGGAATAATTGCATGTAAAACCTCTCCTCTCTTAAACATCTCTCCGCCTAAAGCCATGGCCTCTTTGTTGTACTTGTAGTTCAACTCTGTTACAAATATATTGTCCTTATCCCAATATGTCTCGTTTTTTGTAAGAATCCTCTGCATTTGAGGTTCAAATTCAGTCAATAAATACGCTCCATTATATAATAAAGTTGAATTTGCGGTTCCGAAGGATTCATCCATTTCTTCTAAGAACGGTCCGTAAACTGGGAAAAAGCTTACGTAGGTGAGCATTGAATCAAAGTAAGGAACCGGATTTTTCAACGTATATACAAGTGTATAGTCGTCTACCGCTTTAACTCCAACTTGTGCAAAGTCGGTAATCTCTTCGTTATAGTATGCTTCTGCATTTTTAATAACAGAATAAACTATGTTGGCAGATTCAGATTCATTGTTTTTTGTTAATATGTATTTAGCAGATGTTACGAAATCGTTTGCAGTTGTTTCAGCAATTTCATTTCCTTCGTAATCAACCCACTTAACTCCCTTTCTCAAATGAAATGTCCATTCAAGACCATCATCCGATACTTCCCAGCTTTCGGCCAAAGCAGGTTGGAGCACTCCGTATTTATCATATTGAACCAAAGTATCCATAAGATTTGCCGCAACATTCATATCTACGTAAGTTGTAGTTATTAGATAGTTGAGAGTTGTGATTTCTTCAGCAAAGGCATATTTGTATACCTGCTCTTTCGCATATTTCCCGCCTTCTGTCACATCTTCTGCTGAAGACTCTCCGCTTTGAGAAGGCTCGGGACCTGTTGTTCCTCCAGGTGCCGTTGCTCCGCTGGAACACGCTGTCAGAATCATTACAAGCACTAATAATAATGATAATATCTTTTTCATTTTCCCCTCCAAAATTAATATATATAATAAAAGCAGCATATACTGATTTTATTAACAAATTTGTGAATTCGTTTGCACAACATAAACAAGTTGTACCTTTTGCTAATATAACGCCAACCATTTAAATGAATTTATTATAAATACAAATAATCAAATAAGTGGCAAAAATATCAGTAGATAATGAAAAATGAACAATAAACATTGAACGGTACAAATATGCGGTATTACTTCTTTTCATCACACGTTTATAATTGTTCATTGTTACATGTTCACTGTTCATTGCGGAACAAACCGCATGTCTTGGTGCACCTGAGAGGAATCGAACCCCTGGCACATGCCTTAGGAGGGCACTGCTCTATCCTACTGAGCTACAGATGCACTATAACTTATTTTAAAATATTACACCATATTTTATAATTTGTCAATACGAAACGGCTTGTTAGCTTTTTAATAATTATGCTGATTTTAAATATAATAACACAAAATTTATGTTATAATTTAATATAAATCATTTAAATTATAACATAAATTAGTTTTTTGAAGTTTAAAATAAATTAATAAATTTTGCATATCTTTTTCATATTTATTGAAATTATTTCAAAATATTAAATTCTTGACATATGCATGATCAATTTAACTGAACAAATTTCCAAAAAATCTGAATATTCTTACAAAAATATTTGCTTTTTCGATGTCTGTACCTACCTCAGCGTCCACTTGTCCAACTTCTTCGTCATTTACAAAAATACTCATGGTACCAATTTTTTCCCCCTGTTTTAAAGGCGCTTTCACAGTATCATTATATGAAATCTTTGTCTTGATTATATCATCATTTTTTACTAATTTACTGTAATCTTCAGCAGGATAAACACCTACCTTACCGTCCTGAGAATTAGAAATATACACCTCATCTATGGTTTGTGACTTGTCCGCCAGCTTGTGGTAATTAAAATTATTTTTTCCGTAGTCCAACAGTTCCTTGGTCTTATTTAATCTGTCATCATGAGTCTGAGCTCCCATGACAATGCCTATGAGCCTGAAATCCTGCCCCTTTCCCGTTACAGGGATGGTCGATACAAGGCAGATTCCCGCTTTGTCCGTATAGCCTGTTTTAAGTCCGTCGGCACCTTCAACAATTCCAAGTATGGGGTTGGTAGCTTCCTTGTTGAAATTTCTTTCTGGAATTACAAGTTCTTTTAATTTCGTAACCTCCAGAATTTCAGGATATTTATTCAATATATGTCTCACAAGCTTGTACAAATCTGCTGCAGACATATGATTTTGTCCTGTATCTTCGTCGTTAATAGGCAATCCGTGAGGATTCACAAAGCTTGCTGACAAAAGCCCCAGTTCTGAAGCTTTCTCATTCATCATTTTTACAAAATTTCCTTCTGTCTCGCCTACATGTTCAGCTATAGCAGTTGCGCAGTCATTGCCTGAAACAACCAGCATGCCCTTAACCAGCAAGCTCAGTTTGACAGTTTCTCCTGACAAAAGACCAAACTTGCTGCCTTCAGTTGCGGCAGTGTGTCCGCTTATTACAACATCCTCATCCAATTTAATCCTACCGTCTGTCACGGCATCCATCATGACCAGGTATGTCATGAGTTTTGAAATACTTGCTATTGCCAATTGTTCATCTATATTATATTCGTACAGAATTTCACCGGTTTCCAAATCTCCTAACAATGCGCCTTTTATTCCCTGATTAATGTTAATTTCACCGAATGCGGCAGTATTTGTCAGTATAATTACCAAAAGGCATATAGACAATACCCTACTGATTTTTCTCATAAGTATCCTCCAAATATATATTGTTTTTATTATATAACAATATTCGACAAAATGCATTATTAAATTTACAAAACAATTGTAAATAATTGACTTAGGGCTTTTTATTTTCCATGCCGCTACAGCCTAATGTCTGTATAAATTCCTCAGCATTTTGATTTCTTCTGCGTGGCCCGTTAAATCATTTGGAGTCTCCAGTAAAAACGGNNTCTTTCTATAGCTTCTGTTCCTATATGGCCTTTGCCTATGTTCTCATGGCGGTCCTTTCGGCTGGCGAAAGGGGTCTTGCTGTCGTTTAAGTGGACGGCATACAGCTTATCAAGTCCTATTAAATCATCAAATTTTTCCAATACGCCGTCCAAATCATTTACTATATCATAGCCGCCGTCATAGACATGGCACGTGTCAAGACACACTCCGATTTTATCCTTGAGATCCACTCCATCAATAATCTTTTTTAACTCTTCAAACGTGCTTCCTATTTCAGTGCCTTTTCCGGACATGGTTTCAAGCAGGACAATCGTCGTTTGTTCGGGTTTTATTATCTTGTTTAAAGCCTCGGTTATATAATCTATTCCAAGTTCGACACCTTGCTTTAAGTGGCTTCCCGGATGAAAATTATAGAGGTTTCCCGGCAGGTACGACATCCTGCTCAAATCATCTTCCATTACTTCCAGTGCAAATTCTCTCGTACGCTGGTCTTTGGAACATATATTGAGAGTATACGGCGCATGGCCTATCAGCTTTGCAAATTTATTTTCATTCATTAAATTAATTAGTTTTTCAATATCGTCTGTATCTATGGCTTTTGCCTTGCTTCCTCTCGGATTCCGGGTAAAAAACTGGAATGTGTTGGCTCCTATTTTCAACGCATCCTTTCCCATGGCCTCGTATCCCTTTGATACTGATAAATGACATCCTATTTTTAACATTTTTCCTCCTCTGAGTTTACTTAAATACCGACATCGGCAGTTATTCTAATAATAATATACAAAATACATATAATATGAAATAAATTATACCAAGGAGATCTTAATGCATATCAATAACAAATATTATAAACTTGCTGTTATTTCAGCAATAATCATAGAAGCAGTATTAATAATTTCCGCACTGACAGGTTTTATACAACATAACCGTAAAAATACAGGTCTTTATTTGCTGTCTATAGTATGCATTGCACTTCCTTTTATTATCACATATATTGCAAATAAGAAAAAACTTCTTCTTCCTCCAAGCTTTAATCTGATAAGTGTAATATTTTTATTCTCCGCAATGTACTTAGGCGAAATCAACAATTTCTACACCAGGTACCCATGGTGGGATCTGCTACTCCACGCTGTATTCGGCAGCTACGCTGTTACTGTTTCTCTTCATGTTATACGCGGAATTATTCGAAGAGAAATTGAAGTGTCAAAAAACAGATTTGTCATGTTTTCTGCCATATTCGCATTCAGTTTTTCGGTCGCACTGGGCACTATATGGGAAGCATTTGAGTTTTCAGGTGACTTTTTATTTAAAACCGGCATGGTAAAAGGAGGTCTTGAAGATACATCCACAGACATCCTGATTAATATTGCCGCCTCACTCATCACTTCAGCTTATTATTACCTTAAAAAAAGAAAATCAAAGTGTTCTTAACATAATGATACATAGTATCTTATAACAAAATGCTTCTTCATTCAATTCCAATGTTATTCTTTAATTGTACCGACTGCAAATCTTTATTTAAAATCTGTTTATTGTACAATTCCCGTACTATTGAATTTATTCTGAATATTATAGTATGGACCATATTTTACGGAGGAATTATGAATAATAAATATAAAGTATGTGTCTATGCTATTTTCAAAAATGAGGAACAGTTTGTTGACATATGGATGGATCATGTCAGCGACGCCGATTTAATATATATGTTACAGATACAAGTTCCACGGATAACACAGTAAAAAAAATTAATACAAAGAGATGCCGTTGTGGACAGCTTTATAACAGTTCCCTTCAGATTTGACCACAGCAGAAACCATTGTTTAGAACAGATTCCCGACGATGTAGACATATGCGTGTCACTGGATTTAGATGATGTAATTGAAAAAGGATGGAGGATGAAACTGGAAAAAGCCTGGTCCGAAAACTAAACGCTCGGCCTGTACATTTACAACTGGAGTTTCAATCCCGCCGGAACACCCACAGTGCAGTACACCCATCAAAGAATCCATTCCCGCCACAACTACAGGTGGATTTATCCCACACATGAGATATTAAAATATACCGGAACAGAAAAAGAATAGCCGTGCTCCATAGAAGGGCTGATTGTAAATCACCATCCGGATGCGGCAAAGGACAGAAGCTTTAATTTGCCGCTGTTGGAATTAGCTGTGCAGGAAAAACCAAACGATTCGAGAAATCTTCATTATCTTGGAAGAGAATACATGTTTGCCGCACAGTGGGAAAAATGTATAGAGACTTGTTAAAATATCTTAACCCACAAATATCATTCTGAGATGAAGAGCGTTCGGCTTCAATGAGATTTATCTCAAGAGCATACGGCAAACTGGGAAACAGGACCGAACAAAAAAATGGCTTTACAGAGCAATCGGTGAAGCTCCCCATCGCAGGAAACCATATATAGAACTTGCATTTGTGGCATATAATGACGGCGGCTGGGAAACATTGCTGTTTTGCGAAACAGAAACTTTAAAAATTAAAAGCAAGACATTAAGATATGTTAATGAACCATTTGCCTGGGACTTTACTCCACATGATTTTGCGGCACTGGCTTACTATCATCTCGGAGTACCTCAAAAATCCATCCCTTATTATCTGGAAGCAATTAGATTAGCTCCCGATAACGAAAGACTAAAACTCAATCACAGGCATTATTCAGAAGCAGTAAAAAACTTAAATAACAAATATTAAGAGGCATCAGCCTCTTTTTAACTTTAAACTTATTTTTTTCATTCCTCTCATATAAGGTCTCAGCACCTCCGGAACCGTCACCGCCCCATCTTCATTCTGGTAATTTTCCAGAACCGCAGCAAATGTTCTTCCGACAGCAAGTCCTGAACCGTTTAATGTATGAATAAATTCAAGCTTTCCCCTGTCCTTTGTTCTGTACCTTATGTTAGCTCTTCTTGCCTGAAAATCCTCAAAATTTGAGCAGGAAGAAATCTCCACATACCTGCTGTAACTTGGCATCCACACTTCCAGATCGTAAGTCTTTGCGGAGCTGAATCCTACGTCTCCCGTGCACAATTCAACAACTCTGTAAGGAAGTCCCAGCCCCTTTAATATTTCCTCGGCAAATCCTGTCAAAATCTCGAGCTGCCTGTAAGAATCCTCAGGTGTTGAATACATAACCATTTCGACTTTATCAGACTGATGATTTCTGATCAGACCTCTTGTGTCTCTTCCCGCTGAGCCTGCCTCCGCCCTGAAGCAGGGTGTATATGCGGTCATATACATGGGCAGTTCCGTCTCATTCAGCACTTCATTTCTGTAAATATTAGTTACAGGCACTTCTGCCGTAGGAATCAAATAGTAGTCCTTACGATTTAATTTAAACATATCCTCTTCAAATTTAGGGAGCTGGCCTGTTCCGATCATGCTTTCACTGTTCACCATGTAAGGCGGCGAAATTTCGGTAAAGCCGTGTTCCAATGTATGTTTATCAAGCATGTAAGCTATTATTGCTCTTTCCAGCCTTGCACCCGCTCCTTTAAACATGGAGAAACGTGGTCCGGTTATTTTAGTTGCTTTTTCAAAATCCAGTATTCCGAGAGTAACACCTAAGTCCCAGTGTGCCTTAGACTCAAAATCAAACTTTCTCGGTTCTCCCCATCTTCTTACTTCGATGTTGTCAGCATCAGATTTTCCGATAGCTATATCAGGATTAGGAGCGTTTGGAATTTTCAACAGCTCTTCTTCTATCTCAAAATCAGTTTTTTTAATTTCACCTTCAAGCACTTTTATCTTTTCGGCTAAGTTTCTCATTTCCTTAAGAACTCCTGTTACGTCCTTTCCTTCTTTTTTCATTGAAGGAACCTGCTTTGAAACCCTGTTCTGCTCAGCCTTCATATTCTCTGCTTCGACAAGCATCTCTCTTCTTGTTTTATCTAATGTAAGCACTTTATCGAGGCTTAAATCAGGGCTCCTTCGCTGCAGCAGCCGTTGTATTTCTTCAGGATTTTTTCTGATTCTTTTAATATCTAACATATATACCTCCGATATATAGCGGCATCATTTGCATCTGTTTGCTGCGTATAACCTGTTAAAAAAAACTCTCGTCTCGATTCAGAGACGAGAGTTACTCTCAGTGCCGCTTAATTAGTACAAATATAAACACTTGAAAAGTCAGCGTCTTCCAAGTTCAGGTTGCTGCCCTGATGTTTTGGAGCAGATTCAGCAACTTTTTATCGCCTCGCACCACTGACAAGTCATTGTCGCTGCTTCCCTCATGCCATAAAAGAAGAAAATTTCTTTGAAAAAATTATTTGTGTATTGCCGGGGAAATTATGCACAATGCTTCCGATTCTCCATCATTACTGTTGAATATCATATGTCCGTTGTTTTCCGGAACACAGATACTGTCTCCCTTTGAAACAGTATAAACACTGCTTCCGACGTGGCATTGGATCTCGCCGGAAATTACATAAATGCATTCCTTTGCTTCATGCATTATAATATCTTCACTTACCCATGTTTTGGGTTTTAATCTAAACAAAAATGCTTCCACATTATCAGCCTTTTCATCTTTGCTTAAAACAGGCATGATAAATTCCAACTCGACATTAATATTGCCGAATTTTACTTTAGTTCTGTCATTCTCCTGTATTGTCACAACATTTTGACTGCTGTCTTCCATAAACAATGAAGATAAAGGCACCTCTAAAGCATCCGACAACCTTTTCAAAACAGCCAAAGAAGGAGAAATCAAATCTCTTTCAATCTGCGAAATATATCCGGATGTTACATTAATCTGCTCAGAAAGCTCCACAATAGTTAAATTCTTGCGCTTCCTGATAGCTCTAATCTTCTTACCAATCAATTTATATCCCCTCATCATATAATACTTATGTAAATATTATACACCAAATACTATAAATGTCATCTAATTATTTATAAAATAGGCTAAAATTTAGGAATAATATAAACATGGCCGAAATTAAAAGTATCTATCAGCATGGAACAAGCTTGCTTATTGCCACGGTTATACAATGCCGGAAATGCTGCCTGTTGCTGCAGATCGGAAACAACGATTATTTGTCGCAGTGTAATTCATCGATTTTTCTTCTTAATTTTGATCGTAAATATATTATGGAATGCTCATGGAAATTCACTAATTTATCTGTTCTCAGCCGGTTACATAGATTGAGAATTCTGCTGAGCCGAACCTTATGTTTTTCTCGCCCTGTCGGCCACATAAATTGGGATTTCTGTGCGGTTGACCTACCAGCCATCTTTCTCTCCCTTACGGTCGGAAAAATGGGGTTAGGTCATANNAGAAATAATCAGTTTATTGAAATATAAATTAGAAATTGAAACTGAAAAATTAGCGGAACAAAAAACCGATCTTATTGCCGCAAGAAAAGAAATGTGGGAAAATACCACGCACTCTTCTTCTGATTTTGATAAGCTTTCTGATCTAAATCAATATTTAAGTGCGCTTAATTCTCAGACATTCAGCTATACAGAACTTGAAAAACGTATAGCTAAATATGAAAGAATGGTTGACAGTCCGTATTTTTCAAGAATTGATTTTACAGAAGAAAGTTATGACGATACCGAAAAAATATATATAGGACTTTTTAATTTGATGGATGAAGATACCCATGAAATAAAAGTCTATGATTGGCGTGCGCCGATATCGAGCGTATATTACCGCTCAGAGCTTGGTCCTGTGGAATATAAAGCTCCTTCTGGCGTTATAAAGGGAACTGTTTCATTAAAAAGGCAGTATAAAATAACCAAGGGCAAATTAGAGTACTT
>DMJQ01000007.1 GCA_003457065.1 Clostridiales bacterium | reverse complement strand
TGGAGGAAATCATGCAGGGGCTGTACACTAAATGGAAGACTCCAAGTAATGGGATTTGTACCCTTAAGGCATAAGACAGGCAAAACATTGAGAATGTGCGGCGGAAAACCTGAACCGGCCAAGATTTCATCTGTTCTATCAGAGCCTGTCAAACCTAATGTATTAAAATCACTAATCCTAATCATAGGTATTGTATTGCCTTGAATAATTTTTGAAGCTCTCTCAAAGAACTTTGAAGTATCTTTATTTTTCATATATGCTTCACTATATAACCTGCACTGCTCAAATGTAGATCCAAGACTATCCTTTCCCGGGAATTCATTTGCCGGTATATTAAAACAACTGAATTCTATCGGATATACCATAATTAAAGTTGCTTTGACCCAATTTACTGACTGTACCCTCACCGAAAGTATAAATAAAGCAAATAGCAATTGAAAAATTACCGGGTTTAATGCAACATAATATTCATCAACAAACAAGAGACAGTCAGGAAATTTCCTGACTGTCTCCATAAAATCATATATTTATTTAACTGCGTTTTGTCCTGCGATTCTTCCGAACACTGTTATATCTGCCAATGCGTTGCTGCCTAATCTGTTTGTTCCCTGTATGCCGCCTGTTACTTCACCTGCTGCGAATAATCCTTCAATTACCTTTCCTTCAGGGTTGAGTACCTGAGCATTTTCATTGATTTCTATTCCCNNTGTGATGAACGGCAGGAGCTGCTTTACAGATATAGAATGGGCCTACTTCAATCTTTGAAGGAAGGCTTCTCTTATTAAATTCTAAATCTTTTCCGCTTTCCACATAGCTGTTGTATCTGTCAACTGTGGCTTGAAGTTCAACCGCATCAATTCCGAAGAATTCAGCTGCTTCTTCCATGGTATCAGCTTTTACCAGCAAATCATTTTTATACAGGTATTCAAGTTCCTTACTATGGTTTTCCTGCAGCTTACTTTCTTCAAATCCGTTTTGATCAAGCAGTTCATAGCACACATTTCCTGTCTGAGCCTTTATCGCCATAGACATTTCATCACGTCTGCCTAATTCCTCAACGAATCTTTTACCCTCTTTATTTACTATGACCGTGTGGCCGTATAATCTTGCATCATCATAATAAAGTAATGTTCCTGTCAGCGGATCACATATTGGATATGTCTGAATATATTCCATACCCATTAAGTTAGCTCCGATTTCCTCTGCCATTACAATACCGTCTCCGGTACTTCCCGTTGAGTTGGTTGATAAGATTTTTTCGTCAATTTCAGGATTGTACTTAACTCTCATCTCAACATTGGATCCAAAGCCTCCTGATGCGATTATTACCGCTTTATTGGCATTAAAAGTATAGCTGGAATTTTCTCCTGATGCTTCAACACCTACAACTTTTCCGTCCTTGTCTGTTATTAATGATGTTGCCTTAGTGTTCACCAAAATCGGAATTTCCAGTTCTTCTGCCTTTGCAACCAGTTTGGTAATTATTTCTTTTCCGCTTGCTCCTAAAGGAATCAGACTTCTCTTGACAGAATGACCGCCAAAGAACATCAATTCATCTTCCCAGACAACACCTACTTCGTCTCTCAGCCATTCCGCACCTGCAAGAGCATTTTCAGCCATTACTCTTACAAGCTCTTCCTTTGCCTTAAAATCTCCGCCTTTTAGTGTATCCTGAACATGGAGCTCAGCGCTGTCTTCTATTCCTTCTTTTTTCTGTAGCCAGTTATTTGAGGCAGCATACTCGGCACCTGATATTAATGTATTTCCGCCTGCCATAGGCATTTTTTCCAAAACCACTACATCGGCACCCGCATTTTTTGCTTCAATAGCTGCAGTAAGTCCGGCTCCACCGGCTCCGATTATTATTACGTCGTGAGTTTCTGAAATATTTTTTTCAGCTGTATCTTTAGCTGCCGCTTCAACTTTCTTCAACATATCCGAAGTTGCTCCCGCTGCCGTCAGTGCGGCATTAACAGCCTCTTTGAATCCTGTTGAAGTAAGTGTGCAGCCAGACACCATATCTACATCAGTGCTGTTTTGAGTAATCATTCTTTCCGTCAAAGTTTCTATGGCTGTATCAAAGCCAGGTGTTTCACCGTGTTCTACAGTCTTGATATCGGTGATCACATCGCCTTTGATTGTCACCTCAACCTTTATTTCTCCTCCCTTGCCATATCCGACACCTTCGTAAACACCATCTTTTATTGCTGATGCCGCTTCAGTGCCGGTTGCTTCAGTGCCGCCGCTACACCCTGCTAAGCTTACTGCCATTAACATAACTAATAATAATGCTATAATCCTTTTCATCTCTACCTCCTGTGTGTTAAATATTTATTTAAGTCGCTGTAAGCTTAACATAATATTTTCATTATGTATTTACATTTATAAGCAATATTTTTGCACTTTGAGATATTAAACATATTGAAATTTATTTAAAATCGTATATAATTGTTAGTACATGCAAAAAAATAAAAATGAAGGATCAACTTATGACGCTGCGTTTAAAAATTATCATAGTCTTTGTTTTATGCATAATACTGACTGTTTTCCCATTATTATACGTACTGGAAACAACAGTGAAAAGTTCAACCATGGAACATGCCGAGAGTCAGACATTACAACTCATTGATTCTAAAGCAAACGAAATAGGTTCATGGCTGAATCAACGTATAAGTGAAATAAGGATCATACATGAATATGCCATAATCGGTGATATGGACATCAAATCTTTAAAGCCATATTTAACCCGATTAAATAAAAAACTGAGCACACAATACGGAAACTTTAACGAAACCTTTGCAATTGGTTCACTCGACGGATATGGTTGGGTAAACGACAATATTACCATAAATGTGTCCGGACGTGATTATTTTGAAAAAGTAATGTTGAGTGACATGGAATACATTATATCCAAGCCAATAATCTCCAAATCTGACAGATCTCCTACATTTATTATTTGTTATCCCATTGTGAATAACAAAAAAGAGAAAATCGGATTTATTAATGGTGCCGTCAACTTGGAAAAAATTTCGCAAATTGCCGAAAGCATTGATGTTTATAACGGTTTTTCATGGATTATGAATAAAAATATGGACATATATTCAATAGATAAGGATGATTTGACCAAAAAATATATTTCCTTTGAAGGCCTGGCAAAAGTTGTCGACAAGTTTCATGAAACGGATTTAGGTGTAATTCATTTAAAAAACAAATTGGACAAAGATACAACGATTTTTTTCTCATCAGTCCCTTATACGGAAGACTGGATTCTGTGCACCATGATAGAGAATGAAAATATTTATGCCCAAACCAATGACATAATCGGTTTAGTCGTAGTTTTAGGATTAATATTGTTAGTACTTGCGGTATTATTTGCAGTCATCGTGTCAGGAAACATTGTGAAGCCAATACATGAATTAAAAAAGCACATGGTTGAAGTTTCCGACGGCAACCTTGATTCCTTTTATGAATCTAAGAGCAAGGATGAAATATCCGTGTTAGGAAAAGTGTTTAATCAGATGCTGACTGATATTAAAAAATTAATCGAGCAGGTATATAAGGTACAGAATCAAAAGAGAACCGCCGAATTAAGAGTATTGCAGTCACAGATAACTCCTCATTTTTTATACAATACTCTTGATACGATTCAGTGGAAAGCTTTGGAACATAATGCATATGATGTTGCCGACATGATAAATTCATTGTCCGGATTTTTCAGAATATCATTAAGCAACGGCAAGGAATTCATAACCATAGCAGATGAAGTCGGACATGTAAAAAATTATCTGGAGATACAAAAAATACGGTACAAAGATACCGTTAATTATGATATTGATTTTGATGAAAAAATTTCACAATACATCGTTCCTAAGATGATATTACAGCCATTAGTTGAAAATTCTATCTATCACGGTCTAAAATTAAAAAAGCAAAAGGGTATAATTAAAATTACTATATGGTCTGAAAATAATTATATATATGTTGAAGTTACAGACAACGGACTTGGCATGGATACTGAAAAGCTTAATACGCTCAGAGAAAATCTAAATCAGTCTGTTGAATCGGAACATTACGGATTATACAACATTAACGAACGCTTAAAACTTACATTTAAATATGATTATGATATAAAAATTGACAGTGAATTTCAAAACTGGACAAAGGTTACAATAAAATTACCAAAAATAAGTGAGGCATTTCAATGTTCAGAGTAGTTATAGCAGATGATGAGGAAATTATACGCAACGGTTTAAAAAGATTAATCGAATCCTATGATTTGGATTTAACTGTTGTCGGAACAGGAGAAGATGGCGAAGAGGCCTTGAAATTAATAAGAGAATATCTTCCCGAAATTATTTTAATGGACATCAACATGCCTTTTATGAATGGGCTCGAGGTTATAGAAAAAACCAGAGAACTTGATCCAAACGCCAAAATAATAATTATTTCAGGATACGATCAGTTTGAATATGCACAAAAAGCATTGGAGCTTGGCGTATTCAGCTACCTGCTCAAGCCTATACAGTATAAGGATTTTAAAAACATAATGGTGAAAGCCATCGACTCATACAGCGAAAGAATATGGGAATTAAATAAATTAAAAGAAAACAATGCAGAACTTACAAATCATCAGTGCATAGGCAGCCAGATAATCAACTATATAAAAAAGAACTTTAACCAAAATGAACTGACTTTAAATTTTATAGCTGAACAGCTACACATAAGCCAGTCATATATAACAAAAATAGTCAAGCAGAAAACAGGAATCAGCTTTACCGATTATCTCAACAAATTAAGGATTAACATGGCAATCAAGCTTCTGATGGACAAAGACAGCTATCATACCGTCAATGAAATCGCCAACATGGTAGGTTACAGCAGCCAGCACTATTTCAGCAGAGCGTTTAAAAATTACACCGGGCTCTCACCTGTGCAGTACCGAAATAAAAATGAAAACATACAATAAAAAAAATTATATTTTTCATGGTATTCAGCCACAAAAAATATAATTTTTAAAGCATATTATAATTATTTCTTTAGGTTGCCTTTGAACTTAATACATTATATAGCAATTTACAGCTTACATCACATTAAAAACCTTAAAGTCTGCCGTCCATTTTCATATCTCCACTTTTTACCGCAACTTATTCACAAAAAACAAGCTGTAATATATTGAAAGTATAAGCAATGCGGTAAATGTCCTAAAAAAGGTCATTTCTTCGTTGAAATATATACATTTGTTAATTTTCGTTATTCTTGCGCATTTATATTTAAACCTATAAATAAAAACACGAGGATTCTATGTTTTTTACAATAATTATTTCTCAATTTCAGACAGCTTTGACAACTCCTATAAATTTTATATTAGCAATTAATTAAGCATTTACATTTATGGCACGAAAACTTTTAAGATCTGAATCATCATTAAGATTTAACAATTTAACACCATCCTCGGTGAAATAAATTACTTTATTACAAGTCTTCAATATTTCTTTCTTGTGTGAAACTATAAAGGTTATACTGTCATTTTCAAACAAATATCGCTCAATGGATTGAATCAGAGTCTTCTCTGTATCGCCTGATGTATGTTCTAAAAAATTAATAAGCATATTCATCAAGGTTGATTTGCCTATTCCGCTCCTGCCCATGACAGCAATTGTATCCTTTTTATAAAACACTGCGCTAAAAGCTTTTAAAATTTCCTTATCTTCACTATATGAAAAGCTAACATTCTTAAATTCAATTTTATTCACAAAATCAATATCCTCAAGTGATTTTAATTGCCATAAACATAAATAGATCGAACTGCATGTTTTGCACGGAATCCAAAATATCCTTAAACAAAAAAGTTGAATATGTCAGTATTGAATACTGCAACACAGCTATAATAATAACCAAAATCTGCTTTTTTCTAAAGGATCTAAACATCCTTACAAATTTAAAATACATTATTCACCTGTTTTCTATTATTTTTTTTATGCTGTTAGCTTACATACTTTTTCGGATATTGTACTGACATCTCCACTTCTATCGGGACTATTTTAGTTTGATTAATTATCATATCATAAAGCAAGCCGATAAGTAACTTGACAAACGATTCAATAAATATATTAAATCAGATAAACCGTCAGGTTTTATTTCATTTTATTATATCATATTATGTTATATTTTGGACTATTTTCGAAAAATAAAAATGGCTCTGGATTATACAATAACTATTTGATCTAATCACGTTGTGTCATGGGTAACTGTTAAGTAAGCTGCATTTTTAGCACTTACACACATTATTATTAAACGCATATAATAGCTGTACCAATATGTGTTTTTATCTTTATTAACAGGAGGCAATTGATGAAAAATATAAATCCATATCTTGTCAGGAATATGATTGTTAAAAAGGTCGATACGCCTGAATATGGAGGTATCTTAGATGTTATTGGAAGTGATAAATTTGGATACTTAAGAATAGGTGTTTTTCATGATGATATAAATGAACCTGTCGAAAATGCAGAAGTACTTATTTATTTAGTAACCATATCCGGAATATATCAGGAAAAAGGAGAAGGAATTTTAATCACAACAGTTACTACAGGTGCTGATGGATACGCACCGGTTTTAAGATTGCCCGCATTAAATAAACTGCAGCAATCTGACATCGACAGCGATGTTTACAGAATGTATATGGCAGCCGTCTATGCAGAAGGTTTTTTCAGCGCATATGCTTTTGACATTCAAATTTACCCTGACGTAACTACTTCATACAGGATAAATTTACGTCTTATAAGCGAAGGCGAAACTCCTTTTACCAACTACGAATTTATTATAGAACCCAAGATATAGCAAAACATTAAAATAACAGTTAGCAATACTGTAAATTATACATGCTTCTATTTTATTACAGTATTGTAATCTGTTTTCTTAATTGTTCCTGTCCAAGCTGTGTTATCCTGTTGCCTGATCTTCCCTTCCTTATTTCAATATACCCTTTTTAATTTAACAGCTCAAGAAGCATTCTTACTTTGGCATCGCTCAAATTTATACCGATTTCCTTTAACTTGTAGATTAAGCTCGTCCTGCCTATTCCATGGAAACTGTCCGTATTTTCATCTATAATATGCTTTTATTACACTACAGTTTTCTCTGTTGTTGTAAATCGTCAATATCGTTTTCAAGGGATTCCGCCTCCGAGAATCAGCCTAATTTCAAACTATTTATAGTATAATTTTAACATATTAATATGATTATTTTTCATTTTTATCCCATTAATGTTTATTTCTGCGCAACAGTACATTGAAATTCCAATCACAACATAATTATGCACTTTTATAATACTTGGCACAAAAATTGCATAGAAATTATTATATCCGACACCCGTCGCACCTAAAAATGTTAATTTGTTTGGATTTTATTTGATAATTAAGCAGTGATTATACAGGTGGTATGTGCCGTAATGGTTTATCGCAAAAGATACCCCGACCTTGAAAGGCTGTATAAAATGTGGGGCTATCCTTTGTTCCCGCCATAGGCTGTATAGTTTATTTATATTTTGATAGAAAGTTAAAAAAAGAAGGTAGTACAAATTAGCGATTTATTTTATAATTAATATATTAAGCAATGGAGGCGTAGCAATTGATTACTTTATACAAAAACGGAAACATCCGTACAATGGATGTTTCAAACCCCAAGGCAGATGCTTTTGTGGTAGACGGCAGCAAATTTGCATATGTTGGAACTGAAGACGGTGCACGAAAATTCCTGGGTGAAAACCCTGCGTATGATGAAGTTGATCTTGAAAAGCAATTGGTTCTCCCCGGATTTAACGATTCGCATATGCACTTTATTCATTTTTCTAAAAGCCTGCGCAGCATAAATCTCGCAGGAACCAAAAGTATTCTTGAAATCAGGGAACGCTTGAAAGAAGGAATAGAGAACCGCAATTTTGACGACAATACATGGCTTGAAGGTGAGGGCTGGAATCACGATTACTTCACCGATGAAAAAAGATTTCCCAACAAATTCGACCTGGATGATATAACAGGTGATGTACCCGCGCTGATTATGCGTGCATGTTTTCATATAGGAGTTCTCAACTCCGCAGCTATGAAAGCAATCGGACTTAACAAAGATTCTGCCGGCAAATACGGAAATCTTGTTGAACTGATGCCCGATGGTGAGCCAAACGGTGTCATAAAAGAAAATTTGCTGGAGCATGTGAAATCAATGATATCAACTCTTAATCTGCAACTCTTAAAAGATATAATTACAGCTGCACAGTATAAAGCATTTGCACAAGGCCTGACATCGGTACAGAGTGATGATATCGGATATATGCCCGACAGCGATTATGACATACTCTTTCAGGCTTTTAAAGAATTGAACGAATCCGGTAATCTCAACATACGTATAGGCGAGCAATGTTTATTTAGAGATACATCTGTAATGGAGAAATTTTTCAGCAGGTACGGTTATGGCTATGGCAATAACAAATATCGTGTAACTTGCATCAAGATACTAAGCGACGGATCTCTTGGCGCCAGGACCGCAGCTCTGAGAAAACCATATGCAGATGCTCCTGGAACAAGTGGTCTGGAACTGTTCACACAGGAAGAATTAAACGAAATGGTTCTTTGCTCTCACAGACACAACTGCCCTGTGGCCATTCACGCCATAGGAGACAGAGCAATTGAAATGTCACTGAATGCAATAAAGCACGCTCAGAAAACAGATACCGCACACAATCCTCGGCACGGCATTGTTCACTGTCAGATTACCGACGAAGCTTTGCTCGACCGATTTAAAGAGCTTGATGTCCTTGCTTTCATACAGCCCATATTCATTGATTATGATATGAATATAGTTGCCGACAGAGTCGGAAGCGATATGGCCGAAACATCATACGCGTGGAAAACCATGGTTGATAAAGGCATACACGCATCATTCGGCACCGACTGCCCCGTAGAGACTTTCGATACCATGCCTAATATCTACTCTGCCGTCACACGCAGGAATCTGACCGGAAGTGAAAAAAAGATATATCTTCCCGCAGCNNTGAGCATGCACGAAGCAATAAAAGCATACACTTCGGAAGGCGCATATGCTTCCGGCGAAGAAGATGTAAAAGGAACAATCTCTGACGGTAAGCTTGCAGATTTCATTTTGCTTGACAGGGATTTATTTAATTTAAATTCTGATGAAGAAATTCTCGATACACATGTTGTTAAAATGTATGTTGGCGGCGAAAATGTTTACTGCATAAATACGATTACCGAATAGCCCGGTAATAGCTGTACAATCACGGATGCCATGCAGGAGCATGGTATCCGATTTTTTAAGGAGCAATATTATGAAAAATTACACAATTTCTGTTTCTGAAAAAAACCGAGGAATTCTTGCTGTGGCAGGTCACGTCGGTGTCGGTCACGTTCACAGCCACAGTTCCTTTGTGCAGGATGATTCTGTCGGTTTTGCTGTTATCGCCACACTTATGAAGCATGCCTTCGGCATTGATACCACAATCAAATCCGTAACAGGTGACTGCTCAACTGGAGCAATAACCGTAGAAACAAATGATGGCGGCAGGGGGATTTCTTATTCGCGCCGTGGCATAACCCCTTATGAAATAGAACTGCTCAACAGAGCTGTCGGCGAAGACGGAATCTACACACAAGCCGTTGCNNAATGTACGGTCAGGGTGTGACCGAAACACCTGTTGCCCTGCAAGGAGCCGCAGCTTTGGCTGTTATGGATTCATTCCATAATAAATTTCCGGATAAAATTCATGTTACTTCACAAAAATATGAAGGACGCATCGATAAAATGGCGGGAACTGTTGTTGACATCAACGGAATACCCATTTCACTTCTTTTGAATATAAACGGTTCCGACGGCGGAATCGGCCCCAACGAAGATAATGAAGGAAACACCGCAATAGGCCAAAAGGGATACTTAATGAATTCATTGGGAACAGATGCTGTGCCTAACATAATCGTAGAAAGCAAGGCATACATACCTGATTTGTCAAAAGAAATCATAGGCAGCACATTCCTGTTTCGTGCACAGGAAGGAGTCGACAATATTAATATTGCAAAAGCACTGGCAGAGGCAGCTTCATCACGCAATATCCCCTATATATTAAAAACCGATTCGCTTCCGCTGTTGAAAGGACAGCTTAAACATGCCACGATAAGCTTTGCAGAAAAAATTGTAGCTCTCGGTGAAAAATTATCCTCCGCTGATTCGTCCGACGACAAGGTTTCAATAATCGCAGATATGGCAAAATTAATAAGCGAAGATGCAGGAGGCATAAGCTTTATGTCAAACAGCCTTCATGACGTGGCAAGATCGGCAGGCATTATGCCCGGCACGGCTTCCGTCATATCTATGCTTGTTCCCGCAGATTATATAAATTACTGGAAAATTCCTGTATCAAACTCAGAAGATGTTGAGCTGTACTTAGAATTGATCTTGCTTGCAGTTCCAAATATGTACAACGGTTACAAAAACCAGCATTGAAGCAGCATAATTGATTGGTTAATTGATAATTTTTTATGCGACAGGTCGCACGGCGAATCACCGTTTATGCACTGAATCGGCAGTAAATAATGAGCGGCACCAATTTCCCGTACCGCTCATTTTAATATTTTATTTTTTATTTGTGGCAATTCAGGATGTGTGAGAATAGGATCAAATAACCATACTTTTCATAAGATGACACTAACCCCATCCCTCTTCACCTCTTTCACTATTCACAAAATACAAGCTGTGGAATATATTAGAAGTATAAGAAATAAAGTAAGCTAAACGATAAGCTAATAAATATTCACTGAATTTTTTTATTGCGATGAAATTACAGAAAACCCCAATGAAATGAATCGCTTTATTTTATTTTTTTAAAAATAATTGTTTTTTTCGTTGAAATGTAGTCATTGTTAGTTTTCGCTAATCTCGCGCATTTATATTCAAGCACAATGAATAAAAGTAGAGAGATGATGTTATATTTTCTTTTTGGAATTATAAGTACAAAATCTTGTACCGTCTTCTGATATCATTTCTCCGGCAAACAAATTTCATTCTTAGCACAATCAATCAGAGTTCGTAAAGATATTTTTTAGCTTTTTTAAACCAGTGTATTCAATGGCTTTCTTATCTTTTTATTAACAATTCCCACACAGCTTGAATAAACCATGTCATTGTCACTTGTATTTATTTTTGTAAACAAAATACGAATAAATTATCGGAATTAGTACCAATGCGGCAACAGCTGCAAAGAATACAATCATTTTAAAAGGATTGGGCAGGAATGCTGATAAAATCATTAATAATCCGCCGACAAACCATATTCTTCCGCCGAATCTGTGAGTTTTCAGCCATACATCCTCATCCGCCAGTGTCCAGCTTGTTCTGATGCCCACGTAATAGTTTTGGCTGAATTTCGGCATTGAATTCCCTATTATGGCAAAAAGCAGTCCCACTGCGGCAGGCATAATCACATTGATATTAAATATCCTAACCTCAAAACTAACCGCAATTGTGTAAAGCTGTATCACAAACATCAGCAATGACACCAAAAAGAATATCATGTAATACTGCCTGCTGAACTTATTATATGATGATTTTTTAGGATCAGCATTTCTAAAAAATTCAGCCGCTAAAATCATGATTAAAATAATCAGCGGAGCCAGAAATACAGTTATTCTTCCGCCATAATTGTCGATTTCACCTGCCGCATTAAAATGAACAGGTATCTGCTCAGGAAGATAGCCGTAAGAAATCGCGGCAGTCAAAAATGTCACGGCAAATAAAATCCAAATTTTAATATTTTCATTTCTGAATAGTCTGCTCATTTCACCTTTCTCCTTAATAAGCCGGCCATATCCGGCACACGACCATACTGTTACTTTCAGCCTACATTATTACAACTGTACCATCGCAGGCTCATGTCCCGTATATGTAAGAAATTTATTCATTATATCTGCAGTCTTGACTTTCAGCGTTGACGTGTTAATGCACGGGTGGCAGCCGAAATATTCTTCCTCGGTAACTTCTTTATCTATTACCAGGTTAACCTTGTGCTCTTTGTCAAATATCAGTCCCAGTATACTCAGTGATCCCGGTGTTATATTTAACAATTCTTCCATAAACGAGCCGTCGGCAAAAGAAAGCCGCGAGCTGTTAATTTGCTTTGAAAGATTCTTGGTAAGAAACTTTTTATCTCCTGGCATTATGAGAAGATAAAATTTAGTTTTTTGTGAATTACATAAAAATAAGTTCTTACATATCTTCACATCCAGAGCCGATTCTACCTCATGCAGATCTTCGATTGTTGCTGCCTCTTCATGGTCAACTCCCATAAACGCAATATTTAGTTTTTCCAATACCTCATAAGTTTCAATTTCTTTTTTCAGCCTTTCATTGTCCGGCTTTGAATTAAATGTTGTTCTGTCAATTTTTATGCTATTCATGCCGTATTAATCTTGTACGATGACTGCGGTTCCCGAAGCTATAACCATCATCATGTTATTTCCGGTTCCCAGAATTTCGTAGTCGATATCTACTCCCATAACTGCGTTTGCCCCCATTTGATATGCCCTGTCCTGCATTTCTTCCAATGCACTTTCTCTTGCATGAATCAGTTCTCCCTCATATGAGTTTGACCTTCCTCCGAAAAAGTTTGTCAGCCCTGCGGCAAAATCTTTTACAAAGTCAACTCCAGATACAACTTCTCCGAATACAATACCTTTATATTCAATTATCTTTTTACCTTCTAATGTAGGTGTCGTAGAAATTATCATATANNATTATATTATAGTCAAAAGCAGCCGATTATAATACTTAAAATTTGATTAATATTTAAAATTCATAAAAAGCAGCCCGTTTGTGCTGCCTGTATTGCTGCTTATTACATATATGCGGTCCAGCCTCCGTCAACCTGTATGCACTGGCCGTTTACAAATCCTGAATCATCACTTGCCAAAAATACTGCCACCGAAGCAATCTCGCTCCCCTTGCCGTAGCGTGGATTCAATGCCAGTCCGAGACCTGTGCGCTCAGCACCTTCCTTGTTGATTTTCTGCATAAAATCACCGCTTCCAATTTCCGTGGCAATGCCTCCGGGGCAAATTGCGTTGCATCTTATGTTTTTCTTTGCATACATAAATCCGGTGTTCTTTGTCAGCCCGACAACAGCATGCTTGCTTGCGGTATATGTGGCACCTGCGATTCCGCCATGCAGTCCGCCTATGGAAGCCACATTAATTATAACTCCGCCGCCAACTTCTTCAAAATATTTAACCGCTTTTCTCATGGCAAACAAAACAGATTTAACATTTATATCAAAAACCTTGTCAAACATTTCGTCGTCGACATCACCTACGCCGCTCATATCATCCATGATTCCCGCGTTATTTACCAGAATATCAAGTTTACCAAATTGCTTTATGGTTTCATCAATCATGCCTTCAACTTTATCTTTATCGGTAACGTCAGCTGCATATTCAGCAACATTTCCTTCAAAATCCTTTGTTTCCTCAACTAACTCGTTAAGCCTCTCAGCACGTCTTGCAACCGCTAATACATTTGCACCTTCTTTAGCAAAATAGTATGCAATTTCTTTTCCCATTCCTGAACTCGCTCCGGTTACAACCGCTGTTTTACCTTTTAGTCTCATGTAGCCTCCTTAAAATAATTTTTTCATACGAAAATATTACCCTTAAAAAATACTATTTAATCAAAAATATAAATTAAGTTATTTAAATAATTTAATTTATATTTCTATTGACAAATTGCACGTAAGTAATATAATAATGATATCAAATTGATATCATTATTTATGAGGTGACTAAAATGTCTGAATTCAACAAAGAAACAAAGCTTATAAACGAAGAGACCGTCTTGAAAGCGAAAAGCGGAATGGCAATGCTAATATTAAACACCATTCTTATACTGTCGGCATTTGCCCTGTTTATTTTCGGCATAAATTCCACGCATGCCACAGGAGTTGTTTTCATAATAATCGGTGCTTTGTACGCATTTCTGATCGGACCTATACTTTATGCCGGACTTAAAATATTAAAACCCAATGAAGCACTGGTTTTGACATTGTTCGGAAAATATTACGGCACATTAAAAGGTGAAGGATTCTACTTTGTAAATCCGTTTGTATCGGCTGTCAACCCTGGTACCAGAAGCACCTCAACCGCTACAATATCACTTGAAGGTTCCGCTCATGACAAAAATGTAAAAGAAATTAGTATTAATAACAAGAAAATTTCATTAAAGGCAATGACACTAAACAATGACAAACAAAAAATAAACGATGCGCTGGGTAATCCAATAATCATCGGAATAGTTGTCATCTGGAGAGTTGTCAATACAGCAAAGGCAGTATTTAATGTGGATAATTACACAGAGTTCCTTTCGATTCAATGTGATTCAGCACTAAGAAACATAGTAAGACTTTATCCATATGACACCTTCGGAGATGACAACGAAAAAACATTAAGAGGCAGCAGCATGGAAATCGCAAAAAATCTGCAGGATGAAATCCAGAAAAAAGTTGAAGTCGCCGGCCTTGAAATAATGGAAGCAAGAATAACACATCTGGCATACGCTCCGGAAATAGCCGCCGCAATGCTTCAGAGACAACAGGCTTCTGCTGTGATCGACGCAAGACAAATGATAGTGGAAGGCGCTGTTGGAATGGTTGAAATGGCACTTGAAAAACTCAATGAAAATGAAATTGTCCAGCTTGATGAAGAAAGGAAGGCCGCAATGGTAAGCAACCTGCTGGTTGTATTGTGCGGCAACAAAGATGCTCAGCCTATTGTAAATTCCGGATCACTTTATTAACGGTGGATTTCATTGGATAAAAAAGATAAAGAAAAAAAACAGGTACTTCTCAGATTGTCTCCAAGGCTCTGGGAAGAACTTGCAGAATGGGCTGAAGATGATTTTCGTTCCATCAACGGACAAATTGAATACTTACTGAACGAGTGCGTTAAACACAGAAAAAGAACCAACAGTAAAAAAATTGCAGATTAATGACCTGCTGATAATATTTCAATCAAAAATGAAGAATANNTATTCTTCATTTTTGATTGAATTTGTTTATGTTAATTCAGCCAATTACATTCCCCTGCCAAACAACGGCTGGCTTTCTCTCTTTCTTTCAAGCACTTTTTATCATAATTTTTAAAAATATATGTTTTATTGGAATAATTTTCGTTTAACGCATTCCGTTTATTTTATGGAGTTATAAAATTCTTCTACGAATTTATCCAGGGTTTCTTCCTGGTTCTGTTTCATGGAGGACGTTATTTCAAACGGTGTACCGACTATCTCCATGTTTTTCATTGAACTTACTATTTCATTCATGATTCTTACCGACTGGGATGCCCATGTTCCGCTTCCCACAAGACCAACCTTGCGGTTTTGAAGATTAAGCGCCTTCAGCTCATATAGCAACGATTCCATTCCATAATAAAGACCCATGTTATATGTTACGGATCCGAATATTGCATGGCTGTATTTCCAGATATCCGAAATTATGTATGACGGATGAGTTTTAGAAACATCGTAAATTCGCATGTCCTTTACACCTTTGATAGCAAGTTTGTTGGCTATAACGTTCACAGTATTCTCCATATTACCGTACATTGATGCATATACCAACACAACACCGCTTTTTTCAGGCTCATACCCGCTCCATTTTTCGTATTTGTCTATTATGTAAGACAAATTTTCTCTCCACACAGGTCCGTGCAGTGAACATATCATTTTTACTTCATCAGAGCATACCTTCTTTAATGCGTTCCTGACCTGCTGGCCGTACTTTCCAACGATATTCGCATAATAACGCCTTGCTTCTTCTAAATAAAAATGCTCATAATCTGTTTCATCGCTGAATATATTTCCTGCCAATGCACCGAATGTTCCGAAAGCATCTGCCGAAAAGAGAATTTTTTCAGTCTCTTCGTATGTGAACATTACTTCCGGCCAATGAACCATTGGAGCGGTCATAAATTTCAAATTATGTTTCCCCAGGCTCAAAGTATCGCCATCATTTACTTCAAGTACATTTTTGCTGTAATCAAAATCATAAAACTGTCCTATGAACTGAAATGTTTTTTTGTTGCCTACAATTTTTACATTTGGATATCTTTTCACAATCTCTTCAATATTCGCACAATGATCCGGCTCCGTATGATTAATAACCAGATAATCCAAATCTCTTCCGTTTAAAACATGAGTTACATTTTCAATAAACAGCCTGCTAATAGCTGTGTCAACGCTATCCATTAATGCAGTTTTCTCATCTAAAATCAGAAAAGAATTATAGCATACTCCATTTGGAAGCGGAAACATATTTTCAAAACGCTCCAGTCTTCTGTCATTGCCGCCTACCCAATAAATATTTTCACTGATCTTCTGAACACAATGCATTATTTATCACTCCCTGCTTAAATATTGGAGACAATCCCCAAACATTTATCTTATGCAAAATTTGTATCTTTGATATTATTATATCATAAACTTCATCAGTGTCTATTTTTTTCTATGATTATTTGTCGCAAATTATATTTTTGTTACCTGCACGAAAGCACATTTAACTACAAAAATGAGCAACTTCAATGTTCTCGAGCTACTAATATCATGCAGTTATCTTTATTTATTAGACTTCAATAAATCTGTTTTTCTTTCTATTTTAATAATTTTATCGCAAGCCGTAACTTTTCGCACTCATGCTGGATATACAAAAAAAGAATTCTAAGTGATTAGAATTCTATAAATTTAGGGGTTATTCCGTCGAGCTTTTCAACTTTATCGTACAATTCCTGAAATTCTTTTTTATCTCCGTACAAATGAAGCAATATTATACCATCCATCGAACATCTTCCTTCATCTGTTTCATGAAAGCCCACTCTTGTTTTTATTATGCATCCGTACTCTGTCAGAATTTCCTGCAAATGCGGAGCCTTTGCGGCACGCTCCTCCACCTTTACAGCCATTATTGAATACACATTTATCACCTCTTATAAACTGTTATGTTAAATATTATTACCTTGTTTTAACAAAATTAATCATGCTTTCAGCAAAAATGCCCGTACTGATATTAATTTTTCATTTCCAGATATGGCTGATACATCATCATTGCATGATTTTCTGTAATAAACTCGTTTTTGACAATATTTTCATATTTATCGAATGTTTTTCTCCAGAGTTCGTTATGCCTGCTGTATCCTCCCCAGTATTCTCTCTCCATCCTGTGATTTTTCTCATAAATTTCATAACGAAACATCTGAAGCCTGTCTGACATCCATGCTCCTTCAAGATAGTTTTCTGTTACTTCAAGCAGTAGCTGATACGGCCGATCTGTATCATTTCGAATCATCAGATCACGGTAATTATATACGCAGGTTGCACCGCTCCCGAAAGGTTGTGTCCTGTTCGAGTCAGGAAATACGTCGAAACTATGCCTATACCTTTCAACAACAGTCAAGGGAGTGTGAAGAGTCATCCAATATATAAGATTAGAAAGCTGACACAATCCTCCGCCTATTCCTGAACGTACAGTGCCACAAAACANNGTAGCCCTTCCTCCTTGTCGGTTTTCCTATAAGCTTCCAGTAAGAAAATGTCTCACCGGGATTAATAATTACACCATTAAGTTTGGATACCGCAAGTTTTAAATTTTGAATCTTGTTGTACTGCAAATACATGTCTGCATCTTTAAGCTCACGAATTAACGGAGTTCTATGAGAAAAACATTCATAAGGCAAAATCTTATCCTGTATACCCGCAAATTTAAAATTTCCGAATATCCAGTAAATCCTTCGCCTCAACGTATAATATAATCTGCCGAGAATCAGTCTAAGCTTTGTCCTCCTAACAGGTTTCAAATCTCGCATCAACTCCTTCAAAGATTCCTTGTCACTTCTATTATATAAGATTCAGTTTATTATTTAAAGCAAAAAAACATTACCACTTCATTGCACACCTTTGCCTGAGGCGCTGAACTCAAATTTACAAAATTCGCCCTTTAAAAAATGTTTCAGATAAGTTATAATACTTTATTAGATTATTTTTATGTTGGTGAATTATGGAAAAAATAAATTTTAATGTAAGTGATATAAAAAACTGCTCTGAAGACTCAATTGCCTATAAAAAAGGTATTAAATATTATAACGGCAATATGGTTGTAAAAATAAACATACAAAGAATTCATAATAAAAAAGAAGACGGGTACTGCACAAAATATACAGCCCTTGTCAAGGGAAAAAGCCGTCCATCTTATGATACTACTGTCATGCTGAATGAAAAAGGTGATATAGCAGACTTTGACTGTGATTGTCCTGCTTTCATGGAAAAAATGGGAGGCTGCAAACATATAGTTGCTGTCATGCTACAAATATATTACAGCAGCCACCCTAAAATAATTTCTTACAGTGATGTTGTTTTTAAAGAAAACAAGGATCAGCCAAAAAAGCACAATTATCCTCTTG
The DNA here is from genome assembly GCA_003457065.1 of Clostridiales bacterium. Classification (GTDB taxonomy): domain Bacteria; phylum Bacillota; class Clostridia; order Tissierellales; family Sedimentibacteraceae; genus Sedimentibacter. Next base: position 8,464 of record DMJQ01000007.1, on the reverse strand, counting down.
AGGATTTAATAAATACTTTTGAAAACAAAATAAAAGAACGTGTTAAATTAGAGCAGAAAGAAGGCTCCGTTGTTCTTAATCCAATTTTGTTTTTTTCCGGCAAAGATGATATCGGCATTGAATTCACAATTGGAGACAAAAGGCAGTATGTCGTCAAAGATGCATATGAACTTGCCTATAATATTCAAAACAAAGTCAATGTGACTTACGGAAAAAAGCTGGAATTTGATCATGATTTAAGCGGATTTGAAGAAGATTCAAAACCTCTGGCTGTTTTTCTAAGAGATGAAGCACAGACCTACAGGCAGATTGTCAAAAAAACCTCCGGCNNTATTGCCCTTTTCATTTGATAATTTCTTCACTTTATTTGAAGGGCAGACACTTGAATGCCACGGCTATAAATACACTCACGAAAGTCTGACATTTCTTGATGCAGATCCTGAAGTCGAATTTAACATTAATAAAGCAGACGACGAACAGTATTACATCTCTACCAATTTATATATTTCATTTATGACGAGTTCAAAAAAACACACTTATATCGTTGTGGATGATAAGATGTATAAATGCTCAAAAGAATTTACCGATACCGTACTTCCTGCAGTCAATAAAATTATGATTCAGTCCGCCAAGTCAATTGCACTTGATAAAGAATACATTGGTAAATTCTGCTCAGCTGTGCTGCCGCAAATATCAAGATATGCCACGGTTAAAACCGACTCCGAAATTTCAGACAATTTAAATACGACAACACTGTCTCCAAGCATTTACCTTGACTGCAACAGCCAGGGCCATATATATGCCTCTGTCATTTTCAACTACGGAGACAATGAAATAAATCCTTTCAGAAAATCATCAAAGGACAACACCGTTGTCAGAAACCTTCTGGAAGAAACGAAAATACTTGTAGCAATAGAAAACGCAGGCTTTGAAAAAGCTACCGTAAAATATGCAATGACAGACGAAAATAATATTTATGAGTTTTTAACTTCCGGCGTCAGCCAGCTGACTTCTCTTTGTGAGGTTAACATAAGCGACGATTTCAGGAAAATAAATATTAAATATCCAAAGACTATGTCCATGGGAATCAAGCTGACAAGCAACCTCATTGAAATAGACATCAGCAAACCGGAATTTGACACTTCAGAACTGAAAGATATATTATCATCATATAAAAGGAAAAAGAAATATTTCAGGCTGAAAGACGGCTCGTTTTTAAATCTTGACAATGAGTACTTCAACACAATTCAAAGACTTGTCGAAGACCTGAATGTGACGGAAGAAGCTCTGGAAGAAGGACATATTGAGGCACCCAAGTACCGTTCACTGTACTTAGACAGCCTGGTAAAAAACAATGCGTGGATACAGGCAGATAAATCACAGAATTTTAAAGAAATGATACGAAGCGTTAATGAATCTGACGAATCGGATTTTGAACCGTCCGAAATGCTGAAACCAATATTGAGAAGCTACCAGTTAACAGGATTTAAGTGGCTTAAATCATTGGCTGAATATTCACTGGGAGGAATCCTTGCGGATGATATGGGGCTCGGAAAAACCCTGCAGATTATAAGCCTATTATCATCTGACAAAGGCGGCAAACCATCCATTGTCGTATGCCCCACTTCTCTTGTTTATAACTGGAAAAACGAAACAGAAAAATTTTCGCCGGATATTTCAACCTTAATAGTAACGGGAGCATCCGCAGAAAGATGTGATTTAATTGAATCTGTCAATAACTATGATTTGATACTGACATCTTATGACCTGATAAAACGAGATATAGAATATTATGACGGCATTGAATTTAAATACTGTATATTGGATGAAGCACAGTATATAAAAAACTCGTCAACCCAAAATGCCAAAGCCGTTAAGCTGTTAAAAAGTGAAGTCAGTTTTGCCCTCACCGGCACACCTGTTGAAAATTCACTGGCTGATCTGTGGTCAATCTTTGATTTCATAATGCCCGGTTACCTGCTGAGCTACAAAAATTTCAAAGAAAAATATGAATTTCCAATTGTTAAGGATGAAGACAAAGACATACTTCAAAGACTCAACAAACAGATACAGCCGTTTATCCTGAGGCGACTCAAAAAAGATGTATTAAAAGAACTTCCGGATAAAATTGAAACAATAGCATACGCACAAATGGATGGAACTCAAAGAAAACTTTACGCTGCAGAGCTTATGAAATTAAACATGGAATTTAGGAATGAAATTAAAGAGAACGGTTATGAAAAGAGTCAAATAAAGATTCTTTCAATGCTTACAAAGCTGAGACAAATATGCTGCGACCCATCACTTTGCTTTGACAACTATAATGGCAGCAGTGCCAAGCTTGATTTGTGCATGGAAATAGTCAAAAACAGCATTGAAAACAATCACAAAGTATTAATATTCTCGCAGTTTACTTCAATGCTTAAAATTATAGAAGATCAGTTATTGCTGAATGATATTAAGTACTTCGTGCTGACAGGAGCAACAAAAAGCATGGAAAGACTGGAACTTGCCAATAAATTTAATATTGACAAAACACCCGTATTTCTAATTTCATTAAAAGCAGGCGGAACAGGGCTTAATCTGACGGGTGCGGACGTCGTTATTCACTTTGACCCATGGTGGAATATAAGTGCTCAAAATCAGGCGACAGACAGAACACACCGAATCGGTCAAAATAACAAAGTACAGGTTTTTAAATTAATTTCAAAAAATACAATTGAAGAAAAAATCGAAAAATTACAGCAAAATAAAAAAGAACTGGCTGATTCTGTAATCAGAAAAGGTGAAATTTTAATTAACTCTCTTACGAATGATGAAATTGACCAGCTATTCCAGTTATAGAAGCAATGTTCAAAAATTGAGATTTTGAATCAATATGGAAATTACTAATATGTATATAAAAATAGTTTCTGCAGAAAATATTGCTGAGGTGATTATATGAAAATGAGAACACCTGGAAAATTTATGCTTGGTATTGGCTTAACTGCTGCAGCGGCGGCAGCAATGACTCCGGTTGTCAAAAACATGATGAGTAACAAAAATTCTAACAAAATGTCATAGACAACAACTCTTAACACCCTATTTAAAAACGGCTTGCTGCAATATGCAGCAGCCGTTTTTGCCATTTAATAACTGTATCGATTTCTTCCTTTTTCTTTTGCCTTATACAATGCCTGATCTGCCAGATGAAACAGATTTTCACTGACAAGATTCTCAAAATCATAGCATACCGCTATTCCGATGCTTATGGTTAAAATTCCAAACGCAGAAGCTTTATGATGAATTCTGAGATCTCTTATGGAATTTAATATTCTTCCGCACACGACAGCAGCACCTTCTTTACCTGTATTCGGAAGAACAACCGCAAATTCATCTCCTCCGTATCTCGCCGCAAAATCTCCGGTTCGTTTGACATTTTTCTTAAGACTCTGCGCAACATTTCTCAAGCCCTTATCTCCGGCAATGTGACCGTAAAGATCATTGTATTCCTTAAAAAAATCAATATCTATAATTGCAAGAGCTATTGGAATATTCAATCTTTTCGCCCTTATAAATTCATCATAAAAAACCTCGTCAAAGTATCGCCTGTTGTGTATGTGAGTCAAAGGGTCTGTAATTGATAACTTTCTTAAATCCTCGTTTGCTTTTTCCAATTCCTTATTTTTATCCATCAAATCTTGTTTTAAATATCCCACGATGCAAACCATCAACGGTATAGAAATGGCGATTACTATTATTCTGCCTATATTTGTATCTGAATATACGAATAATTGCTGTGGCTCCATATATCGAAAAAATGTATACAGAATAGTGACTAAACCGCTTACGGCTCCGGATAAATACCCACCAAGGAATGTAAAATAAACAATATTCGTAAGCAAAACCATATTTGGGTTGGGCACCTTAGTCAAATATACTATAAATGTAATAATCGACGTAGCTGTCAAACTTAATAACGGAATATACTTTTCCGGAATGTTTTTCATATGCGTCNNCGTCAGTTGACAGCAGCTTAATCTGCTCATCCTCTGTCATATCAGCAAGCTTTTCCTTTAGATTCAATTCCCTGTACAACTTTCCGCTGGTGTTGAAAAATTTTCTTACCGGAATCTTGCTCTTTGAAATCCATGCTCTGAGCTCTTCTTCCGTAGGATTGTTTTCTTTTATGGCTCTCTCTTCATATTCGATCTTGTTTCCGTCAAGCCATGCTTTTGCTTTACTACATGTTGAGCATTTATTGTAGCATATAAATTGATATTTCATTTCTACCTCCCTTGTAAATTTCCTGAGTATCTTCTAAATATACCCCAATGCAAAATCTTAAAACAATATTACACCCTCTAAAATCAATTTTCAATAAAAAGTTGAGAACATCCCATTATATGAACAATCTGATAAAAATTTTTATTTTTTTAAAATAACACTTGACATTTTCCTAAGTTGAATGTATTATTAAATTGTAATCATTACAAGTTAGAAATAGCTATAAAACTTGCTGAAGGAGGGAGCTATGAAAGTAGAACTTGAAGATTTAATAAACGAACTAAAAAGTAAAAAAATTCGTCTCTCTCATCAAAGACTGAAGGTTTTGGAATACCTTACGCAAAACTACAATCATCCGACGGTGGATCAGATATACAACGGACTTCATGACGAAGTGCCCACATTATCTAAAACAACCGTATACAATACTTTAAACTCATTAACAGAGGCAGGTCTGGTGAGAGTCATAAACATTGAAGACAATGAAACACGTTATGACATCAACACCGGCGACCATGGTCATTTTAAATGCCAGTCATGCAGAAAAATTTATGATTTCAGCATAGACATTGATTCATTCAAAAATCATGAACTGGATGACTTTAAAATAAATGACAAAAATGTATACTTTAAAGGTATATGTCCCACCTGTCTTTTAAACAAAAAAACTAAGCAAGTTTTATAGCAAAATTTATATTATGGAGGATCAAAATGGAAGAAAAAACACTAAAAAATTTAATGGACGCATTCGCAGGAGAATCACAGGCAAACAGAAAATACTTAGCTTATGCAAAGAAAGCTGAAAAAGACGGCAATACTAATGCCGCAAAACTTTTCAGAGCAGCATCAGATGCAGAAGCATTGCATGCACAGAAACATCTTGAAGTTGCAGGTAAAATCAAAGCAACTCAGGAAAACCTGAAAGATGCAGTAGCAGGCGAAACTTATGAATTTGAAAGCATGTATCCTGAATTCTTAAAAGCAGCTGAAGCTGAAGGAAACAAAGCAGCAATCAATACATTTACATTAGCAATGGAAGCTGAAAAAGTTCATGCTAAATTATACAAAGAAGCTTTAGAAAACATCGATAAAACAGAAGAAGTATCTTACTATCTATGTCCTGTATGCGGCAATATCGAAACATCTGTTCCTGACAAATGCAGCATCTGCGGCGTACCAGGTTCAAAATTCATCAAATATTAATTTGTGACTAAGACCGTTCAACCGTGAACGGTCTTTTTTTATGTCTGCCGCAGCAACTTACCGTGTGCGATTATTCACGTGATACTATTTAGCGGACAAAATTATTAACAATACTCTTTATTTCCCGCCTTCATTTTCTGATACCTATACAATTTTACAATATTTACACTGCATCTCTCATTAATATTGTTCGCATGATAACGAACTATATTGTTAAAACGCGCTTGATTGTTGCAGAGTTTTAATGTAAAATAAGTTGAATTAATGTGAAAACAATTATTTCAGAAATTATCGAAAGAGGTATAATATGTTTACAATTGATAAATATGTTGTGGCTGAAAGTCTGGAACAAGCTTACGAATTAAATAAGAGCAGGCGGAATGTGATTATAGGCGGAATGCTGTGGCTGAAAATGGGAAATAAAAAAGTCGACACCGCAATTGACATTTCAGCTCTTGGTTTAAATTCAATTGAAGAAAACGAAGAATGCTTTGGCNNTAAAATAGGATGTATGTGTACCCTGAGAGATGTTGAAATTAACGAAGGGATAAATAAATACTTCAACGGCTTAATATCAAAATCGGTTGAAAGCATTGTAGGAGTTCAAATGCGAAACCTTGCAACCATGGGAGGCAGCATGTACTCAAGATTCGGTTTTTCGGATATATTGACCGCTTTGCTGGCACTGGAAACCTATGTTGAATTATACAAGGGAGGCATTGTGCCTTTAGAAAAATATGTGGATATGACTCCTGATAATGATATATTAATGAATATTATAATTAAAAAAACAGACAGAAGAACTTGTTACTCCAGTTACAGAATAAGTGCAACCGATCTTCCCGTACTCACCTGCGCTGTTTCAAACATGGGAACGGAATGGCTTTTGGTTCACGGTGCAAGACCTATGAAAGCAAAGCTTAGCAGATTTAACTTAAGCGAAGCTCCCAGCCGCGAAGAAATCGATGCGGCAGTCGATAAAGCTGTCAGCGAGACTTCTTTTGGGACAAACATCCGCGGCAGCAGAGAATACAGGCAGGTACTCGCAGAAGTCCTTGCCAAAAGAAATATTAATAAAATATTAAACGGAGGAAATTATGCAGATTAAATTATGGATAAACAACAGCGAATACAGCGGTGATATTTCTCCAGATATCTTGCTTATAGATTTTTTGAGATCAAACGGATATTTAAGCGTTAAGCGCGGATGTGAAACGTCAAATTGCGGACTGTGCACGGTAATGCTGGAAAACAAGCCGGTACTGTCCTGCTCCGTACTTGCCGTTCGAGCAAATGGTCTTCATGTTACCACAATTGAAGGACTGCAGAAAGAAGCGGCAGAGTTCGGAACTTTCCTGGCTGATGAAGGCGCCGAGCAGTGCGGCTTTTGCAGCCCGGGATTCATAATGACAGTTCTTTCAATGGCAAAGGAACTAAAAAATCCAACAGAAGGTGAAATAAAAAAATATCTTGAAGGAAACCTGTGCCGCTGCACGGGATATATGGGACAGTTGAGAGCAATCAGGAAATTCCTGAAATCAAAGAGCAAGGAGGATGCAAAATGAAATTTGTCAGTAAGGGTATACGAAAAAAAGATGCCATGGCATTGGTGACAGGCAAACCTGTATATACAGATGATATTAACCCGGTAAACTGTCTGATTGTAAAACTATTGCGAAGCCCCCACGCTCATGCATTGATTGAAAAAATAGATATAGACAAAGCTAAAAATGTACCGGGCATTGAATGCGTATTAACCTACGAAGATGTTCCAAAAAACAGATTTACAACCGCCGGGCAGACTTACCCGGAACCGAGCCCATATGACAGGCTCATACTTGATAAAAGGCTGAGATGTGTTGGAGATCCTGTTGCCATAGTTGCCGGACGTGATGAAAAATCCGTTGATAAGGCAATCAGCCTCATTAAAGTTAAATATGAAGTGCTGGAACCGGTTCTTGATTTCAGGAATTCAATGGACAACAAAATTCTTGTTCATCCTGAGGAAGACTTTAAAGCTCTCGTGGACGTCGGAGCAGACAATAAAAGAAATATCTGTGCAAGTGAAGCAATGGAAATCGGCGATGTTGAAGAAGAATTAAAAAATTGCACTCATATAATCGAACAGACATACGATACAAGCGCCAATAATCAGGCTATGATGGAAACATTCAGAACTTACACAAGCATCGACACCTACGGAAGGCTGAATGTTGTAAGCTCCACACAGGTTCCGTTCCATGTGAGGCGCATAGTTGCCAATGCACTTCAGATTCCGAAATCTAAAGTTAGTGTCATCAAACCGAGAATCGGCGGAGGTTTCGGTGCCAAGCAGTCAATAGTGAGCGAACTTTTCCCCGCCATAGTCACATTGAAAACAGGGAAACCCGCTAAAATGATTTACAGCCGAAAGGAAAGCTTCACCAACGGCAGTCCTCGCCACGAAACGGAAATTAAAATAAGGCTGGGCGCCGATGAAAACGGAATAATCAAGGCAATTCATATGTATTCGCTGTGGAATGCCGGCGCTTACGGAGACCACGGTCCAACCACCGTAGGATTGTCCGGCCACAAAGCAATGACCATATACAATGCCAAGGCATATAAATTCGATTTTGATGTTGTTTATTCAAATACGATGACTTCAGGCGCATTCAGAGGATACGGCGCTACACAGGGATTCTTTGCACTGGAATCTGCGGTAAATGAGCTTGCCGCAAAGCTGGACATGGATCCGACCGTTTTAAGAATGAAAAACATGCTTACACAAAAAAGTGTCGGAAAGATTATGCCAACTTATTACAATGAAGAATTAAAAAGCTGCACACTGGACAGATGCCTGGAAAAGGCGAAAGAAATGATTAAATGGGACGTAAAATATCCGTGCAGGGACATGGGAAACAACAAGGTGCGTTCTGTTGGATGTGCCGTGGCACTGCAGGGTTCCGGAATTTCATACTGTGATGTGGGTGCCGTTGAAATCAGACTAAACGAC
>DMJQ01000073.1 GCA_003457065.1 Clostridiales bacterium | reverse complement strand
TTTTTATTACTTTCTTATAAGAAATTTACTATAGGCTTTGGCCCTTTCAGACGCGCCCTAGTGTATCGCCAAAACTTTATTTTGGTCACGGCAAACCCATGAAAACGTCTATCCTGTGATTTACAAGTTTACGCTTGTGTCTTTTTCTAAGAAGTTATTTCTATTAGGGTTCTAAGCGATTAATATCTCTGGGAAACATTGTTGCATAGCGCACGTTTTGAAAGCCAAGAAGCTTTGCTGTAAAGCGTTCAAGGCCAAGACCAAGGCCTCCATGGGGCGGCAAGCCGTATTTATGAGCCATTAAATAGCTTGCAAAAGGCTCAATATGCATACCCCTTCGTTCCATTTTGTCCACTTGGGTCTGATAACTATGAATACGCTGGCCTCCTGTAGTAATCTCCAGGCCCCGAAATAAAAGGTCAAAGCTTTCTGTTACCTCGGGATTTTCTTTGCTGTCCATGGCATAAAATGGCCGCTTTGAGGATTTGTAATGGGTAACAAAGACGAAATCACAGTCTGTTTGTTTCTTTATAATTTCACAAAGGAGTTTCTCCTCTTCCGGTTCAAAATCTTCAAAATCCGTTATCTTACGACTATAAGTTTTAGAAATCATTTCTTTTGCTTCTGTGAAATTAAGGGCAGGGATTTCAGAAATAACCGGCACGTCTGCTTTTAGCAAAGCAAGTTCGTCATTATAATACTCTTTTAAAAATTCAAATGTTTCTTTAAGCATTTTCGTTTCAAGGCAGCAAATGTCATAAAAGCTTTCAATAAAGCCCATTTCAAGGTCCACGCTTGTATATTCATTAATATGTCTTGAAGTATCATGCTTCTCTGCACGGAAAACAGGGGCAATTTCATAAACCCGCTCATATACCCCTGCCATAATCTGCTTATAAAACTGGGGGCTTTGGGTAAGATACGCCTCTCTGCCAAAGTAATCCAGCTTAAAAACATTGGCGCCTCCCTCTGCTCCGCTGAATACGATTTTAGGCGTATGAATTTCAGTAAATTTATTTTCACTTAGAAATTTTCTGAATCCCTCGCAAATGCCTGCCTGAATTTTAAAAATAGCCTGCTCTTTCATATTTCTAAGGGTTATGGGGCGGTAGTCAAGGAGTGTTTCAATAGCTGTATCAATTTCTTTATTGTTAATCACAACAGGCATATCCGAAACAGCACAGGAAAGCATTTCAAAGTCAATGATACGCACTTCAAACCCTGTTCTGCTCCTTTCTTCTTTTATAACGCTGCCATGTATTATTACACTCATATTGTTTTTAATCTCTGATAAAGGAAAACGGGAAAATTCTTCGGAATAAACACATTGCAAAAACATATTTCCCGTCTTTAAAATAATAAATGCAAAACCCGACATTACCCGGATTTTATAAACTGTGCCTTTAAGCTTTATTTCCTTGCCAATAAAACTTCTAAGCTCATTTGCATTCATATAAGATAATGAAAATTCACTATTTATTTTTAACATATTAACCCTCCGTATTTTTATATTTTAAAGGATACGAAAGGCATCATTTCCGACATAATCTGTATGCCGCATAGTAACACCTCCTTTCAAAGAAATGATATTTGAATTCGTAATTCAACTCGTCATTCTCCGGCCTCATGCCTTATCATCATAAAAAATCACCATATGCATATGCAATATGGTGACAACAANNAAACAAAGCAATAAAAAACCATGTTCTCACCACGTTTGCACAAGACGAAAAGCACTTGTACCTACGAACGTGAAACATAGTTCAAACCGTTCTATAGGAAGCAAGTGCTATATATCATCGTCATGGTTTAGATGAATGAATAGCAGCATGATTTTTACCTCGAATCAACATTTTATAAGAGTATACCACAAAGATGATTTTTTTAAAACCTTTTTTTAATATTCAGAACAAGCCCATGAAAGCGTTTCTCCTTGCAAAAATAAAGTTTCTGTTGCCTTGTAATTCAAACTGTCACTTTCTATGCTCATAGAACATTTTAAATCATATCTGCTCTGTACTTGAATTCATATAGAACTTCACTCTTACTTTAAGCTTTACAAAAATGAGTTTGCACCTTTTCATCAAATCAGGAGAGACGGCATGAAAATTTCTGCTCCGCTCTCTCCTGTAAATATATTTTTAGTGCCCTGATACTACACTTATTCTAAATAGGGCAAATAAAACTTTTTCTTTTTAATTTTTAATATATTTCTTAGAAGCATTCAGAGACCCTACCCATGTAAAAAGGGTTATGCAAGTTAAAATAAATAAAAGAATCCAAGCGCTTGTATAGGAGCCAAAGGTGTCATACATAAGAGCCACTGCCAAAGAGCCTGTGGAAAGCCCTATTTGAACTGCACTGTTGGCAATTCCGTAGGCTTCACCGTATTTGCTTCCGCCAAACATTTCAGCAACAATAAGCGGCGGAGAAACGTTTCCTATGCCCATGCCCAAACCGAAAAATACCGCCATAACATATATCATAGATAAGTTCTGACCCATAATCATAAATATGAAAACAAGGGCAAATGCTACACAGCCAAATACCGTACTTACTGTAATGCCGTATTTATCGTTCAGCCAGCCGATAAAAATTTTACCAAAGCAGCCTATAAGAGAATATAAGGATATGATTGCCGCCTGTACCATAGGGCCGTGCATTTCCTGAATAGCCGGCGGGAATTGCCCGAGGGCAGCGGCATTAATAAATCCGCATATAAACATACCTATGAGCATTAATATAAAAAACGGTTTTCCTGTGGCTTCTTTCACTGTAATGTCAACACCTGTTTTTGCAGGGGCCTTTTGAGATACAGTATTAGCCTCATCGGCGCCGTAAGCCTTTAAGCCCATATCCTCAGGCTTTTTACGAAGTAAAAATGCCACAGCAGGAAAAGCAATTACAAATACGATTAAAGCCATAATCCGATAGCTCATTCTCCAACCGTAGGACTCCAGCAGATACGTAAGAACGGGGCTAAAAATAAATCCCCCAAGGCCTACTCCGGCCATTGCCAAACTCATGGCAAGGCCTCTCTTTTTAACAAACCAGTTGGTGATTATAATGCTTACAGGAATTAACGTAGAGCTGAAATAGAAAATACCTACCACAAAAGCCGATATGTATAAGTGGAATACATTTTGTGCAAAAGAGTAAGATGCATAGGCCAGCACAAAACCTATAACGCTGATGCTCTGAATTTTCCGCATGTTTCCTGAAGCCATTTTCTTGGCAACTACAGGTGATAAGAATATACCAAGAGCCTGAAGAATTGTGCTGATTAAACTAAAAGAGCTTCTTGAAATATTCATATCCTGTGTTACGGGGATTAAAAACTTATTTGATAAAGCCATAACCACGGGAACCATTGTGCTGGTTATAAGCATACAGCCCAAAACAATCCACCAGCCATAAAATATTTTGCTTTTTTGCATGATTAAACTCCCCCATTATAATATATAAATCTATGCTGATAGTAACTTACTTTATCAAATAATTATTGGTTCTGCTCCAGCCACTCAAAAGCACACTGGGCAAATAGCGCCGCCCCTATAGGAAGGCAATCCTCATTAAAAATTACGTTCGGATTATGATTCGGATAAATTTTATCCTCTTCCTGAGGGCTTGCACCTATGGCCAAAAATACGGAAGGCACAAGTTCTGAAACCCTCGCATAATCATCAGAAGCCGTAACAAGATATTCGGAATTATAAGTAAAATCAGAATTCAGCTTTTCTATATAGCCCAGACAGTCGTTAAGCATATCTGCATTTACATAAATGGAAGGAACATCTGAAAGAACCTCAAGCTTAATGTCTGCACCGAAGGTTTTAGCCGTATGTTCAACCATTTCTCTGAAGCGTTTTTGAAGCTTTGCTCTTAAAGCTTTGTTAAATGTTCTCATGGTACCCTGCATAACGGCAGTTTCAGGAATAATATTCGCAGTTGTTCCCGATTCAAACTGGCATACGGTTAAAACAGCCGTCTCCGTAGGCGGGGTTTCCCTTGAAATAAGCCCTTGAAGAGCCATATGGAGATGTACGCCCACATTAATGGGGTCGATACCGTTTTGAGGCTGGGCACCGTGGCAGCCCTTTCCTATGATTGTAATTTTAAATCCGTCGCAGGAAGAAGAAGCGTATCCGCTGCGGTAAGCGATACAGCCTACAGGAAGCTCTGTCATTACGTGAAGATCAAAAGAAGCATCTACATTGGGGTTTGTCATAAGCCCATTATCAAGCATCGCCTTTGCGCCGGTAAATATTTCTTCCGCAGGCTGAAACATCAGCTTTATATTTCCCTGAATTTCATCTTTCCTTTCCAGAAGCATTTCAGCAGCACATAAAAGCATGGAAGTATGTAAATCATGACCGCAGGTATGAGCAGAAGATGTTTTTGAAGAAAAGGGAAGGTCATTAATTTCTCTCATGGGAAGCGCATCCATATCAGCCCTTAGTAATATGGTTTTTCCCGGTTTTCCGCCTTGAATTGTTGCAACGATTCCGGAGTTGCATATTTCTTCAGGTTCAAGACCTAATTCTTTAAGCTTTTCCATAACAAACTGGGTTGTCACCGGGAGATTCTCTCCATGCTCTGCATTTTCATGAATAAAGCGCCTTGTCTTAACCATTTTATCTCTTAGTTCAACACTTCTTTCCATAAAACTCTTCATATCATACACTCCTGCTTTTTATATTTTTTATTTAATTCTCTCTGCCTAATTGGACTGGCTCTAAAGTTTAAAGCCACTCTTCTTTTAATATTAAATGCGTATAAATCTATCAATTTATTTAAGGATAATTAAAAGACGTTTATTTTTGAATTATAAATTAATTTTTTCACTAAGTCAATCCTATATATTATATTTATATAATTTCGTATTATTTTTTCTTATTTTATGGCATATTTTACAAATAGTTTTAATATTTAATGGCATCTTTTATCAAAACGATGCTTTTCTATGATTTTTTTATTAAACCAAATTATTATTTTTTTCTCTTTTATACAGAAGGATAATAAGTAACACTTATATCAAAGAGACTAATTTGTAACGCTAAGCTCCTTTTTCTAAACATGTCACTTTAAGAAATGTATAGTACAAGGCATATAGAAATTCAGATAAGCGTTCTCGGTATTTTTTATTGCTTAGTCAATCTACTATCTCTTATATCTATAAATTTAATTGTTTGTGTGTTAAAATATAGAAGACTATAAACAGAGGGTGAATAAAGATGCAGCCTGAGCTGGCAATAATTGCGACAGATTTCTTGAAAGACTTTGTAAATGATTCCATGAAAGAAATTAATTGGGACGGCAAATACACGATATATTCATATAACACCTTTAAGGACATTCCTGAAATCTATAAATCTATACCTGAAAGGGTTCAAGGAATCGTAACCAGNNAGATTTTATATCATAATAGAAATATAGAGATGAACCGTATTTATGCGGATCTTCTGGATATAGGAAAAATTAATATATATGAATACCTGCTGGGAAAAAGGAAGTCTGATATCTCTATTTTTATAGCAAATGAAATAGAAAAAATGAGCCTGGACCAGCTTTTAAATGCGGAAGAAGAATATGCCCGAAAGCATCTTGAACTATGGAAAAACGGCGAAATCGATGTTTCTATTACACGTTTCAGCAGTATTATGCATCAATTGCAGGATTCGAATCTTCATATTTATTTTGCATATCCAAGCCTTTCTTATGTAGAATATGTATGCCTTGCAACAGCACAGGAAGTAACAATTAAGAACCTTCGGGAAAATCAGCCCTCGGCAATCCTTGTAAATCCTGCAATTGAAAAAGATGCGGAGGATATGGAAAAAAGACAAAAAGCATTGCTCAGGGCTGTAAACCGCTTTAGCAACGTAATGCAGATTGACTATTTAGTACAGAAGGAATATCTGGGCTGCGAAATTCTTACCAACAGAAAAACCGTTGAAACCATAACCGATGGCTTTAGCATATGCAAGCTGCAAGCATTTTTAAAATCAAAGTTAGATTTTGACGTACACATAGGCTATGGCATCGGCGCTACCTTATATCAGGCAAGAATTAACGCAGTAGATGCCAATAGAGAAGCCTCTTTGTCTTTAAGCTCCTCAAGCTGCCTGATAAATGAAAAAGATGAACTGATTTTCTCCTTAAAGGGACTGCAGCCTTTTGTGATTTCACGAAATATATCAGAGCCGGTTAAAAAGCTTTCCAAGATTTCAGGGCTTTCCACCCTTACAATACAGAAGGTATTTTCCGTTGCCAAAACCATGGAAGGCCATAAAATTACATCAGAGGAAATGAGTCATAAACTCGCCATAACCCAAAGAAGCGCCAACCGTTTTCTATCGTCCTTAAAAAATTGCGGACTTGCAGAAGTGGTTGAGCAAAGGCAATCAACTACAAAGGGCCGCCCCATCCTTGTATATAAAATATTCGTAGATAAACTAGACAGCCTATAAAATCGTCATGCTAAAGGATTTCTTTCCAAAACAAACTCGTGAAAAAAGCATATTAATTTTTTAGGTTTCAGCGCCGCGGGCTTTTTGTATTTTGTCCGAATTTATTTCGGATAGAATGCAAAAGTATCCAAAGTTTCAAAAGAACTTTGGATACTTTTCTATGGAGACCACGCCAAAAACCTATTTTTAGCGATAGACAAACGATTCATGGGTTTATCGTGGATTTCTTTCTAAAAAGCATTCATTTATTAAAAGCATCGTTATTTTTCAACTTTCCTCTTGCCTTCAAAAATAAAATATATGGAGAATGGAGAGCTATGAAAATATATAAAAATCCAAATTGCAAAAAAATAAGAGGAAGCCATATCCTTATTGTAAGCTGCGCTTACTGCAAACACTATATCGCTAAATACCAAAAGGTTGGGGAAAGTAATTTTGTAAAAATGTATAACGACAGAATCATTGAAGGTACTATTGACTTTTCCCTTTATCACGGGGCAATCTTTTGCCCCAACTGCAGTGAAAAAATAGCCACAAGGTATATTACGAAAATGGATAAAAAAGAAGCTTATCGATTTGTTCCTTCAGCTTTTCATAAGAAAAAGGAATAATCCAGCATCTGTTTTTATGGGTATATAGTAAATTTAAAATCAAGCTGAAATAAAGACTATATATTCTGAATGGTTTAAATATAGTGTTTTTATATATTTAAGCCGTTNNCTTCTTTATGAGAAATTTACTGCATAAAGTTTTATGCAAAATACTTTTTACAACGGAAAAAAAGCGAATGTCTATACTGCACCATACTCGGTACAACACAAATATTCGCTATAAAGAAAGATTTAGAAATACCCAACCTATCCCTATTTAAATCTTTATATTTAATGCGTTCCGCGAACAATTTGAATTCCCTGCCGTTCAAGGATATCTGCCGCTTTACTAATAATGGGGCACTCCTCCCCTGCTTTATTTTTCGTACATTTGCCAATATGTAAAACCTGGGTTCCGATACTCTGCAACCGTTCAAGCTTCTCAATCATGCCGCTGTCTTCATCTGCTTCAGCATCGCATCCATTGCACCACATAAGCGCAACCAGCTCCAATTCCTCATCACGGTATCGTTCAAATCCTACTGTACGGGCGTTAAATGCGTTCAGGCAGGCCGCACCGGTACACACTCTGTTTGACTTCAGACAATTCATCATGGCAATTTTTTTCATCGCTAATCCCCCTCTAATTGACTTTATTTAGAATATTAATCTATTTATTGCAAAAAACCACACCCAGCCTAAAGCCGGATGTGGTTACAACAGCAGCTGCTATACCATAAATGAGCATAGCAATCATAATCAGCACCTTTGAATCCGAAAGGCCTTATANNAGTAAAACAAATTAATTACAGGAATAAAAACCGTATATTTTACTTTATGAACCTAAAAATACTTTTACAGCCTCACTGTAAGGCATTTTCAGGTGAACGTTCCCTTATAATTAACAAACTTCTTTTTAAGTTTATTAATTATGCATGGTTTAAATACAGCATTTTAATATATTTAGGCCATTTATAAAAAATAGGTTTTTATTACTATCTTAAACTTGTTTTACTTTATATTAAAATTTTTTAAATTATACTATTTACTAAATATAATGTCAAATTAAAAGCTTCCAAGGCCCATTTTTATCACAATTAATGCTTGTATTATAAGTCTATAGATATGTATAATAGGATTTTTTCGTTGATTTTAAAGATTCTTATAACAAGCCATTTTCTATATTTAAGTGCTTATTTTTTTAAATTCAGCTATTATTTTGAGGAGAGCCCTTTTTAGGATACCCCTTGGTTTTAGGAATGTGTTCTAAATTTTTTTGCTCCCTGAACAGCCCTTCAAAAGATTTTTAAACCTTCCTCCTTATTATAGCCAATCTTTTCCCCATTTTACAATGATTCTACCCTAAGCTTTTTAAAGACTTTGTTTCCTTCAAATTCCTTTATGTTTTTATATAATCCCGCATAATTTTACCCCCTCTTGTAGTTTAATCCTATCAACAGGGGGTATTTTGAATATCTATTTTATTGAGATAGTGTATTAGCAGATAGTCTCATTGACCTATTTATTTCCAGCTTACGTCCTCAAAGAACATGGTTCCTGCAGGGGATACTACTACACCTTCTAAATCCTTCTTATGGGCTCTGAACATTTTGTTTTGGTAAAGAGGAATTTGTGCCGTGGTTTCATTAAGCACTTCTATGGCAGAAGTGAGTATTTTTTCCCTTTCTGAAACATCCAGTGTAACCATGGCTTCCCTTAACAGCGCATCAAATTCAGGATTATTGTATCTTGCTCTGTTAGAACCGTTAATGGATTCTGAAAACAGCGCTCCTTTTAAGAAAAGAATCATATCGCTCGTCATCCAGTTAGATATACAGGCCGTAAAATTACCTTCTGATGTCACGCTGAAGTAAGTAGCTAAATCCATGCTTTCTACTGCAACGTTTATACCTAATTCCGCTAAATTGGATTGGATAACTTCCGCTGCCCTTTTTCTTGTGTCGTTGGAGCAGATAATAGAAAACTCAATCGTAGAAGGATCTACGCCTTCTGCCGCAAATATTTCCTTGGCTTTTTCAAGATTATATGTATCGGCTTTATTCTCAGTTGAGCCCAGCATGCCCATTGGCGCCTGGCCTATAGAAATATCGCCGAAGCCATTGTCTGCAACCATTACGACAGCCTCTTTATCAATAGCCATATTAATCGCTCTTCTTATTTCAGGGTTATTAAAAGGCTCTTTTTCAGTATTTAATACAAGATAATTATACATTGTGCTGCTGTTTTCAAGGACAACGATGTTTTCATTGCCTCTAAGCTTTTCAATTTCTGTAGCAGGAACTTCTACGATGAAATCTGCTTCTCCTGTTTCCAGGGCAATTGATCTTGTGGAGCCTTCAGGAATTATTCTAACTTCTAAATTTTTAATAGAAGGCATATGCTCTTTGTCAAAATAATCGTCAAACTTTTCAAAAGTAAGCTTTTCGCCGAATATCCATTCTACAAATTTATATGGGCCGCAGCCAACAGGCTCTTTTTTGAAATCATGACCGCTTTCAATCAAAGACTTTGGCAGTATCACTGCTGAATGGTATGCTAAGTCCCCAAGTAATGTTGCCTGGGGGCCGTCTGTATATATTTT
>DMJQ01000024.1 GCA_003457065.1 Clostridiales bacterium | reverse complement strand
TGACTAAAGTTCACGAAAAGGAATATCAGGAATTTGTAGATTCCGGCTTGCTTCATAAAGCTGAAACCATTGAGGAACTTGCGGAATTT
This sequence comes from Clostridiales bacterium, assembly GCA_003457065.1. Classification (GTDB taxonomy): domain Bacteria; phylum Bacillota; class Clostridia; order Tissierellales; family Sedimentibacteraceae; genus Sedimentibacter. Next base: position 6,382 of record DMJQ01000024.1, on the reverse strand, counting down.
TTCAATATCGATAAAGATACTTTTGTAAATACAATCAACGAATACAATAATGATATTGCGGACGGCACCGATGATGCCTTAAAACGCGGAGGCACACTCAGAACTATTGCTCAGGGTCCGTTTTATATTCAAAAAGTAGCACCTTCTACACACCACACAATGGGCGGAATTAAAATCAACAAGCAGGCACAGGTAATTTCAACAGAAGGTAAAGTTATTCCGAATTTGTATGCTGCCGGTGAAGTTACAGGAGGCATACACGGAACAAACCGCCTCGGTGGAAATGCAATTACAGATATAGTTGTAATGGGCAGGACCGCAGCACAAAACTTAACAAAATAGGAAATATATTTTATTCAATTAAATATATTGATATATGATAACAAAGCTTGTATATTTGTTTATACAGGCTTTGTTATTATAGGAGGCAAAAGTAATGACATCACTTTACAAAAAAATAGTATTACCGGTAGTACTTATGATTACATTAATTCTGTCGATTGTATCAGCTGTGTCAATATACACAATTAAGATGAAAATTCAGCCGGATATTAAATATCTTGCTGAAAATTCCCTTAATTCGAAGGTTCGTGAAATTGATTTATGGCTCAATTATAATATAAAATCAATTCAACAGCTTGCCTCAAGTTTTAAAAATATGGAATTCAGTGATAAAACCAAAATTGAAATAATCGAAAAGCTGAATGAGTATAAAGATAATTCCTACGCAGACTATGACAGTTTAGGCTTTATTACGCTTAACGGTGAAAAATTTGTAACAGACGGCTCTCATTTTAATGTGCTAAGCAGGGAATACTATAAGAAAATAAATGAAAGTGACCTTGATACCATAGTCAGCCAAAATATAGTTTCCATGTCGGACGGCAAAAGTATTGTTCTTATTATTGCAAGTGTTTACAATGAAGACAGAGAGAAAACAGGTTATATAAGCGCTGCACTGACAGAGGATTACATCAAAGATATAGTGAGCCGTGCAGGCGGAAATGTTGACTTCAATTCATATATCATCAACAATGATAATGAAATTGTAATAGGCAGCGCGAAAGAAGATGAGCATAATATTAAACTTATTAAATCAGATATAACCAGCAATTCCGGATGGCAGCTTATTATGGAGATACCGCCAAGCTTTATTAACAGTAAAATAATTTTTACAATTATGCTTATATTGTTCTGTTGTGCAATTTTGCTTTTGGTATCAGCTTTTGCCGTCAATAAATATGCAAAGGTAATAAGCATTCCTGTAACAAAGTTAAAAAATGCTATGGCTAATGTAGAAAATGGTGTTTTGGAACATATAGTTCCGGATGAAAATATAAGTGAATTTAACAGCCTTGGTAATAGCTACAACCAAATGACGGATGATATTGCCAAGCTGATGGAAGAAATAAGAATACAGGAAAAGCTTAAAAACGAAGCTGATAACAAGGCTTTGTTTTCACAGATCAAACCACATTTCCTATATAATACGCTTGAAACAATTCAGGCAATGGCTTATGATAATGATGATGAACAGGTCGAAAATGCTATATCGAATTTAGCCACGTTGTTTAGAATCGGTTTAAGCGACGACAGATGTATAATTACGTTGGGCGAAGAAATTCAGCATCTCAAAAGCTATATTAATATTCAGCTTTTAAGATACAGAAATATGTTTGATTATAAGATTGATTATCACAACATCGATATCAGCATTCCATTTATGAAGTTTACTCTCCAGCCGATAGTTGAAAATTCCATATATCACGGAATCGNNCACAAATGTCATCTAAAGGATTTATTTCAGTGGTTATAAAACGTATTGACGATATGATTGTCATATATGTGACCAACACTTGTGACGGTGTAGACACAGAGCGTTTCGACCATGTTAATTTGAAACTTAAAAACAGCTTTATTCCGGAAAATACCGACGGATATGGCTTGTTTAACGTTAATGCAAGGCTGAAAATGAATTTCGGAGAAAAGTATGGCATAAATCTTTTGCATAATAAGCAGTGTACAGAATTTACATCAGTTATAAAGCATCCGGCTATTTCTGCTGATACAGGGTGGTGATTTTATGAATATTTTAGTTGCAGATGATGAAGAAATAATTAGAAAAAACTTTATTAAAAGGATAAACCGCACGCAAATTAACTTTAACAATATTTATGAAGCGGGAAATGGAGTAGAGGCATTATCATTGTTTCAAAAAAATAAAATAGAGATTGCACTGTTAGATATAAATATGCCGTTTCTCAACGGATTAAAGCTGTTGGAGCGTATTCACAATATTTCTCCTGATGCGGTTATAGTTATAATAAGCGGGTATAATAAATTCGAATATGCACAGGAAGCAATAAAATTCGGAGTTTATCGATATTTATTAAAACCTGTAAATTCAGATGAATTCAACACTGTAATTGCAGAGGCGGCAGAACTGGTCAATAGCAATAAAAAAAACGAAGCCGGCAAATCTTTGAATTTTCAAAAAATTATGGCATTATTAAAGGAAAATTATAAGAACAGCGAGTACAACCTTACTGTTTTGTCAGAGCAATCCGGCTTAAGTGAAAGGCATATCAGCAAGATAATAAAAAAAGAAAGCGGAAAGACTTTTTCAGATTTGTTGACAGAACTGAGAATAGAACAGGCTAAAAGGATTATCGTACGCGAGTGTGCAGGAGTAAAAATGTATGAAGTGGCTGAAGCAGTGGGATATAGCAATCAGCACTATTTCAGCAGAGTGTTTAAAAATATTACAGGTGTTTCACCTAAAAATTATAAGTAGTGGGACGGGGTTGTTGTCATCAGCTGATGACAATAACCCCGTCCCCTTTGTCACTTTATTGCTTATCAGTCATTAAAAGGTCTGCTACCTCGTTTACATTTCCTGCGCCCATTGTTATTATCGTGTCTCCATCCTGCGCCATGGATATGACCATGTCCGCAGCATCACGAAATGAGCCGGCATAATGTCCTTTTTTATTGAGGATGTTCATTTTAGTTATAATATCCTTTGAATGAATTTCGCCGGTATCTTTTTCTCTTGCCGGATATATGTCCAGAAGTATTGCTTCATCTGTATGAGTCAATGCTTCAGCGAACTCGTCCAGAAGTTTTTTCGTTCTTGTAAATGTGTGGGGCTGAAATACTGTTATGACCTTTCCTTTTGTGTGTGATTTTGCGGTTTTTAATGTTACCTTCATTTCTGAAGGATGATGTGCATAGTCGTCAATTATTGAAGCGCCGTTAAGGCTTCCCTTAAGTTCATATCTTCTGTGGGTGCCTTTGAAATCAAATAAACCGTTTTTAACTGTTTCTGCATCAACTCCGATACTTAGGCATGGAGCAGCTGAGGCAACGGAATTTAATACGTTGAGCTCGCCGAACACCTTTAAGCTTATGTCTGCAATTTTTTCTCCGTGATGCATCAATGTATACGTAGGGGCAGGGATTAAGCTCATGTTTGTAGGATAGTAATCTGCTGTTTCATCAGGTCCGAATGTTATAATATTGCATTTTAGGTGTTTGAAAAGTTCCTCATGTTTTTTATGCACTATCAGGTATCCGGTCTCGGGAATTTTTTCAGCATATTCAACAAATGCATTTTCAATGTCTTTTATATCTCTATAATAATCCAGATGGTCTGCTTCAATGTTCAGGATAATTTCCATTGTGGGATTGAATTTTAAGAAATTGCGTTTGTATTCGCATGCTTCCGCCAGAAGCAGGTCATATGATCCTCGGAGTAGGTTGCCTCCAAGCGAATCCATTTCGCCACCCAAAAAAATAGTGGGCTTCATATCTGTTTCTATCAATATAGAAGAAACCATACCCGTAGTTGTGGTTTTGCCGTGAGTTCCGGAAACACAAACGGCATACTTGTAGTTTTTCATTACCAGTCCCAGAAATTCGGCTCTGTCCATTATATTTAAATTTAATTCCCGTGCTCTTAATAACTCAGGATTATCATTTGAAATAGCGGATGTGTATACAACCAGATCTATATCGGCAGTTATATTCCTGCTTTCATGACCTATGTAAATCTGGGCTCCCATTGATTCAAGCTTATTAATTATATGTGAGCTGTTTCTGTCAGAACCAGACACCTTAACACCCTCATCAATCATTATTTCTGCCAATGCGCTCATGCTTATTCCGCCGATACCAATAAAATGTATATGATTAAAGTTATAATTCATTATAGCTCTCCTTGAATATTTCTTCGTTATATATTCATATTATTCTTAAATTAAACAATTAACACCTATTAAAATAATTATTTTCCGGGATATACCCAAGACAAATCATAATATTATAACATGGACTACTATATTGTTCAATGTTTTTTGATATCTTAATAAAAGCTTAATTTTTCCGGAATCAAAACGGTGATATGCAAATTAGGAGAGCTGAAGTTGACGGATATAAAAAATTAATTCCGCATTTTAAATTTTCTGCTTTAGAATTTGATTTGATAGTTTTGAGATTTATCAGCTATTTGGCGTTAATATATGAGTGAGCACAGTATAGTAAGTGTTAGCTTTAAAAATATTCACAAGCAAATTGAAGCCGCTTCTGAAATTTTATTAGTTTTGGCTTTTCATAAACTAACATAATGGCTCAGAAACGTTAGAATGTGTTGAAAATACAAAAGAGATGTTTTAAAGAAGTAATAAGGAGCAAGAAATATAATATCATATCGCTATTTTTATTCGTTAATTTGATTATAAATGCGCAAGAATAACGNNTTAATTATTTTTAAAAATTCCCAAAAAAAAAGTCATTCTGTCAAAATTTTATATACTGTCATTGAAATGCAAAAAAGTAGTTAATGAATATTAATTCGTATTATTTTTCAAGATTTTTACCGTATTGTTATATTTACAATATATTATGCAGCTTGTATTTTGTGAACAGATTGAAGGATAAAAATCGTATGACGGTGAGTCCTTATTTAATCCATTCAAACGACCTTTCTTTATGAATTGAGTTTCTGTTCAACGAAGGCTTCAACAAAAATTTTGATTTGACATAATACAGTATTTTTTGCGGGAGACAGTTTAAACATTCCTTGATTTTTTATATCTGCAAATGTATAATAAGTACGGTTGGCGAACGACGGTCAGCTGTTTTGGCGGCGTGATTGCTCGGCTGTCCTTGAGAGGATATGAGTCATCCGACTAAAGAGAAGTANNCATATAAATTTAATATTAAGGAAACATTATGAAAATAAAAGCGAATGATTTAAAGGATACGGAAAGAATAGGGAAGATCATAAGCCGCTGTCTGGAGAAAGGAACGGTGATTTGTCTGGACGGGGACTTAGGTGTGGGAAAGACGGCGCTCACGCAGTTCATAGCAAAGGATTTCGGTGTGAAAGAGTATATAACGAGCCCGACATTCAACATAATAAAGGAATATGAAGGAAGATTGCCTTTTTACCACATGGATGTTTACAGAGTGGACTCAGAAGATGACATGTATGATTTAGGCTATGATGAATATATTTATTCTGAAGGTGTAACAATCATTGAATGGTCACATAAAATTAAAGATATACTTCCCGATGAAAGAATCAGCATAGAAATACAGAGGCTTGATGACACAAGCCGCATCATGATTATTGAAGGGAAAGGAAAAACATACGATAAATTAGCGGAGGAGTTGAAGAAATAATGAAAATACTTGCAATTGAGTCGGCATCAATAACAGCTTCCTGCGCAGTGTCTAATGATGACAAACTTTTAGGCGAATCNNAGGAATTGGAGCTTAAACTGCAGGATATAGATGTAATTGCAGTTTCCGAGGGACCCGGCTCATATACTGGACTCAGAATCGGAGCGGCAATTGCCAAAAGTATGGCTTATGCCGTTAATATTCCCATAGCTAATGTGCCAACCACAAAATCTCTTGCCGGAAATATTTTTGATTTAAACAAGCTGATTGTGCCTGTTATGGATGCAAGGTCCGGCAGGATTTACACCGGCATTTATAAATGGGAGAGCGGAAAGCTTGTTGCCGTGAAGGAACAATTTCCATGCAACATTGATGAGTTGATTGAAATATTAAACGGATATGCAGAGCCTGTGATTTTTAACGGTGACGGATCTGTTAATTACAGAAGTATCATTGAGGAAAGGTTAAACAGAAAGGCATATTTTGCGCTGGGAAGGTTTAATTATTTAAATGCTTCGACACTTTCGTCAATAGGATTCAATATGGCATTAAAAGGAGAATTAATTAAAGCATCGGATTTCAAACCTCAGTATCTGAGATTGTCCCAGGCTGAACGCAGCAAGAAGTAAGGAGGATTTATGGTAGAAGTCAGAGGTGTGCGTTATGATGATTTGGATCAGATAACGGAAATCGAAAG
>DMJQ01000190.1 GCA_003457065.1 Clostridiales bacterium | reverse complement strand
GCTCAGCTGGGAGAGCGCTTGAATGGCATTCAAGAGGTCAGCGGTTCGATCCCGCTTATCTCCACCAAAAAACAGAATAACCGCAAGGCTTTTAGCCTTGCGGTTACTATTATATAGATGAGAAATCGGACACTTGGCATTTTTTTGTAGGCGGATAACTGGCATTCACCTTTTTGCCCTTCAATTAATGTTGATTTAAGGTGAAGGGTTCAGTTCCGGCACGCATTTCTGGAGTGTTGAGCATATATGTATTGGGTTGTTTGAAAATCACTTTATTACTACTCTTCTACCCTACTCATTTACTTCTTTTTTGGCATTAAAAGCCCTTCCATTTTTTATTTTTTATAGAAGGGTTCTTCACAGGCAATTATTTTACATCTTCATTTAATCCGCTAATCCATAATTCTCTATGAATTTAATGACTCTTTCAAGGCTTTCATCCGGTGGTGCCCAAATATCAGGCTCTATGCCAATACCCTCGATACTTGGCAAATCCGGCTCCAGATGTAGATTGAAGCCGCAGGAGATAGCAATTTTACTATAGGGAAGCTTTACTTGGACAACATTTCCGGTGGAATAAGCGCCCTTTGTATTTGTTCCGACAATAATGGTGTTTTCTGTTTGTCTCAAATAATCCACAAAGCCCTCTCCCGCCGAGCCTGTGTACTGGTTGGCTATTCCAGCAGAAATTACAAAATTGGCAGCATATTAAACAGAATACACCGTGAATTTGATAAGGAAATAGAAAGCTTTATTAATAAGGTGCAGGACAAGGTTAAAGAACAGGAAGTTAAATTAGCCTTGTATGTGGCTAGGCTAAGAGGTTATAAGCACTACCTGTTTCGTGCAGCACTTCAGACGCCTGCAAAAAATGTCAGGCCCTTAACGGCAGTATTTTATCTATTGATAAAGCCGAGGAGGGAATCAATCTTCCCCCTATGCACCCCAATTGCNNTAGAAGATGAAAAACAAAATATACTTAAAGATGTTTTAATCTCAGAAGATAAAGACAAGGACACTCAGGAAACATTCCCCAACAGGAAAGCATTTATCAATATGCTGAAAGAAACTTTACCTGTTGAGGATTTGTCCTTCTTTTACAATCCGACTGAAACCTATATAAGCAAAGATGAAAGAAGAAATGACTTGCAAAATGTCCCTGATTATATAGAAGAGCTTTATGAAAGATATGCAGATAAGCTCATTGTTGAGCAGCTGTTTGAGGATGCTCTCCTCTCAGATAAGGTAGTCAAGAAAATAGACTTTCTCCTTAATTATGATAAGTACAAAAAGCTTCCCGTTATTGAGGACCGCTTAGCTATCTATGATATTCTTGAGTCCCACGGAGAAATGAGTAAAGTAAACTTTCAACACTATGAGGACAAGCTAAGCAATAAAGATAAAGCTTGGATTATTGCCACCTATAACACTACTCAGCTGGGTACTACTGTAGGGGGTATATTTACAGGGCTTATTCTTGAAGGCCTGTCTGGTGTTACAAGCTATTTTACCGCCAAAAACAGCGGTGCCTTAAATTCTCTTCAAAAGGTTGATGAAGCTGATAAGTATTTTAAAGAAGAATTTCTTCAAGGTTCCCAATATGCAAAAGAAATTAAGGAATTTTATGTTAATAACAGTAAAGCTTTGGGTTTATCAAACGAGGCAGAACTTCTTAGTAAAACCAGCAAGAGTGCTAAGGATTCAAGTAGGAAGTTAAACATTGATGATGGTCAGTTTGGTAAAAAGATCGGAAAGCACGCACAAGATTATGGATTAGATCCAGCAGACCCTAATGTAAGAAATATCCTGAGAAATACAATAAACGATATCTATGGTAATGCAACTGAAGTTCGACAAGGGGAATGGATGGGTATGGGCAAAAAAATACCAAATAGCTCTAATGCTCCAGGATAAGCAAAATTCTATATACAGGGTAACGATGTTGTCGTAACGGATTTGAATGAAAACTTTGTCACGATTATGAAAGATGGGATTAATAATTTAAGAGTTCAGGGCGCTACACGTATTTGGCCATAAAGAAGGAGGATTTTAATGTTAAACGAGGAACCTTTTATTGAATTTGTAATGAAACAAGCAGAAAAGAACGGCAAAATATTCATAATTGATTCAGGTGAGGGTAATGATTATATTGACACAGACACAAGTTGGTATGTAGAGGATTTGAGCGGCTGGTATATTAATACGAATGATAAAAATACGCTGCTAAAAGCTATAGAAAATGGAACGGCTTATAATGATTTTTCAGATTCATATGTATTCCCAAATGGTCAAAATCAAACGAAGGAAATCTTGAGATCGTATTCAGAAAATATTGAGTCAGCCATAAAACCCAGCATTTACTGGGTTTTATGCATTAACTATTAAAAGATTATTTTGCGCAACTTAAGTAATGATTGTGGCAAAAATAAGGGGCAATATCTTTTTGTTGTAAGCTATCATACATATTTGTTTGATTTCTATCACTTTTTGTGTTGAATTAGTGTTATAAAGTGATATTAACTGTTACAAAGAGTGATACCATGGACTTATATAAAAGCGAATCAGTTATCTGTTGGATTAAAAGAAGTATATATATCTGATTTAAAGAAAGAGATTGTTGCCTTTGCTAATACAAATGGCGGCACAATATATATAGGATTTTGAGATGACGGTAAAGTAATCGGTGTTGGCAAAGCTGGTTTTGTAACGCATCAATATCAAATTCTCTAAGAGACAGTATTCGCACTGATTTATCTATGTTTGTAAACATTGAAGTAGTAAAAGACGATGGAAAAAGTATTATCAAAATAACAAGCCAAGGCACTAAAAAGCCTTATTATTTATCTGATAAGAGGCTAAAAGTCTCAGGCATATACATTCGAAACGGAACAACCTCTGCCCCTGTCTCCGAAGATGCCATTCGCATAATGATAAAAGACACAGACGGGGATACCTTTGAAAGTAACCGCTCTTTAATTCGAGAACTTACCTTTCATGCATTAAAAGGAGAGATGGCAAAGCGAAACTTAGAGTTCAGCCCTGTTCAGATGAAGAATATAGGGATTCTTTCTTCCAACAATATATACAAATATGGCTTTATTAGTATCTGATCAGTGTAAGCGTTCTATTAAATTTGCCATTTTCCAAGGCACGGATAAACGGGTATTTAAAGACAGAAGAGAATTAACCGGTTCTTTATTCACCCAGCTTAATGCAGCCTATAAAACTATTTATTTCTATAACAGAACAAAGGCAACCTTTCAAGACTTACTCCGTACAGATGAAAGGACTATCCAGAAGATGACGTTCGTGAGGCATTGCTTAATGCTATCGTTCACAGAGACTGGCAGAAGTACCTTTATTAATCTCTATTCTGACAGGCTGGAATTTATTTCTTTAGGCGGTTTAATTCTGGGCTTATCCTTAGAAACGGCAATGCTCGGTGCATCACAACCGAGAAATGAAAAACTGGCAAATATATTTTATCATGTGAAATTAATTGAAGCATAGGTCACAGGCTTAGGTAAAATCATAAGTTCTTATAAAGGCCATTCTTTACAGCCCAAATTTGAAACTGTAGAAGGCGCCTTCAGGGTTACTTTGCCAAACATCCATGCACAAATAGTATCCTCTGTGGAAGCAAAATACTTACCTATATTGAATTTATTTGACAAAAAGAAAGAAATCACACGTTCTGATGTTGAAGAGGCTTTAGGCATTGGCACTACTTATGCAATCAACTTGTTAAAAGAAATGCAGGAAAAAGATTTGATTTATAAAATTGGCATTGGCAAAAAAACAAGATATGCCGTTAAGAGCTGAAAATTTTTTCTTTAAAACTAAGGACTATTTAAGTTAAGTTTTGTCCTAAATGGAATTAATATTATTAAGCATGCCGCTTGTAAATGCTTTCTAAAAGGAATATGAGCTGTAATTATATCCTTTTTTAGTTTGTCAAAAGTACATTTTTCTTAGTATATAATTATATATTCCAAATACCCAAATTAAAATGAGAAGGTATTTCTGCTTCTTTTGGTATGAGGGTGGAAAATCTTTCGATGAATAAGTATAATAAAAGAAAAGTATGTCAGATATGAGCGTAAACAGAAATTTTGAAGTTATAATGGCACAAGATAGGGAGAAACTACATAGCTATTTGTGACTTATTATAGCAATAATGAGAAGTAAAATATATTTAGAATGTGTGTCGTTATCATTAATTTTTAGGGGGATAGTAAATGACAAAAGAGCAACGTATAACAATATCTGTAATTGCATTTATATTGATTTCTAACAAAAATGTCTCAAGCATATATTCATATGAAGAAAAAATGTAAATGTTTCTGGTGAGGTAAATCAAAATGGTGTTAATGTTTATGACTATAATAAAAAATGTTATGTAACTGATTCCTATTATCGCAAAATCAATACTCTTTGTATAATTATGGTCTGAAAAAACATATTGATTTAAAAATAAGCAATAATTCTTTTCGGGTTATGATAATGGAAGCAAAAAACATTATGAGGGTAAAATAAATAGAAATTCTGTTTCTTTGTACGACTATGAAACAAAAAGGCCATGACTTTTCTATCTAAGATTATATCATGATAGAACTCCAAGTTACTGTTTAAAATGAAATTGTCTATA
>DMJQ01000195.1 GCA_003457065.1 Clostridiales bacterium | reverse complement strand
AATTATTTGCAGAGAAATCCAGGATAAAGTCAACAATTTAGCCTTTAAAGATTATCCAAAGCTGGAGCTCACAGTAAGCTTCGGGCTCGCGGCAATTTCCGATCAAATTGACACAGTAAGGCTTTTTATTAATGCCGACCATGCCCTGTATGAAGCAAAAAAAGTCCGCAATTCTATCTGTGTTTTTAAATAAGATGATTACAAGGTATTAGGAAAAGTATACGAAAAACCAGGGAATTCTCTTCGGTAAAATTTATAAGACCTTTTGTATAGAAGAACAGGATAAGATAAATTTGTTTGTAATTTCTACTGAAAAGACATTTTATGTTTTCTTCAATTTGAAGTCAAAGACTCACCTTTCTTGAAGAGCTCCCTGATGGGATTTATTATGTTTATCAGAAAGTACAAAAATTATAGTAAAAGCACTTTTTAAAAATGTTGAAAGGGTGAAAATCGAACATGAAAAAGGTCATTGTAATTTATAAATCAAAGTATGGCTTCACAAAAAAATACGCCCATTGGATTTCACAGNNAGGCTTCTGATTTACTTGACTATGATGTTATTGTTTATGGCGGCGGTCTTTACGCAGGGGGTGTGAACGGTCTTTCGCTAATTGTGAAATCTTTTCCGTCTATTGGAGATAAGTCACTGTATCTATTTACCGTAGGCGCTGCCGATGTAAATAACGAAACGAATATATCAAACATACGCCGTTCATTGGCCAAGGTACTTACACCTGAAATGGAAAGAAAAATTAATATCTTTCATTTTAGAGGCGGCATTGATTACCCAAAACTTAGCTTTAGTCATCGCATTATGATGCGTATGATGGTAAAAATGATACAAAAGAAACCTGAACATGAACTAAGTAATGAAGATAAAGATATGCTGGCAACCTATGGTCAGGTTATCGATTTTACGGATAAATCCTCTATAGATACCATGATTAATCGAATAAAATCAGAAATTTAGGGTCACCTATAAAACGAAATGTATGGGAAATGGTCTATGAACATCCTAATCGCAGATGATGAAAAAGACATTCTTAATCTAATAAAAATCAGCCTTGTAGAAAACGGATACACCGCCTTTACAGCACAGAACGGAAAAGAAGCATGGGATATTTTGACTACCCAAGAAGTCCATCTTGCAGTTCTCGACGTGATGATGCCTGTAATGGACGGCTTTAACCTTCTGCGTAAAATACGGGAGCACAGCACCATTCCGGTTATTTTTCTTACTGCAAGGATTGACGATATGGATAAGGTGCTCGGGCTTGGCGCAGACGACTATATTGCCAAGCCCTTTTCCGTTGCTGAATTGATGGCCCGTGTAGGAGCCCAGCTGCGCCGAAATAACGAATACCTATCTCCTAAGGAAAAAGCCGCAACAATCATTGTTTATGGAAACTTATCTATCGATACAGATAAATGCTGTGCCTTTAAGAATGGAGAACTGATTGAACTTGGCGCAAAGGAATACAAGCTCCTTTTATATTTTATGGAGCATCCCGAGCGGGTTTTTACAAAACGGCAGCTTTATCATGCAGTATGGGACGAGGAATTATATTTTGATGATAATACTGTGATGGTTCATATCAGCCGAATCAGAAGCCGCATAGAAGATGACCCGCAAAAGCCTAAATACCTGAAAACTATTCNNGTCTCTTGTAAAAAACCAATATCCGGCAAGCACAATCATAAAAGAGGATTATACCCAGATTGATTCATCTGCTATTGTTAAAAACGGCGGCGGTGTACAGGTTGTTAATAAGGAATATCGCATCGTTTATTACAAAGGCCTTGACACCATAGGGAAAAATCAGCTAAATACCCAGGAATTCACAGCCTTTTTATCCGAAAGCAAAGAAAAGCCCTATCATTACGATATTCTTTATCNNTGGCTGATTGTCACCTTCCCCACCTCCATTCGCCTTGATTTTTCCTTAATATATAATAAAGAAGCCTCTGCCAATGATTTCACACGGACAGGCTTTGCCATTGCTTTTGTTGCACTTCTTTATTTTTTAATCCTTGCTTTTCTTACCTTTATTTATTCAAGAATTACGGCTGCAAGTATTACTGTGCCTTTACGAAAACTCTGTGATGGCACAAGGCTTTTACGTGAAGGCGATTATTCCGCAAGGGTGGATTTGCGTCTAAAAAATGAATTTTCTGAACTTCAGAGCACCTTTAACGACATGGCCGCCCGTATTGAGCATGAAATTTCTCTTCGTAAAAAGTCCGAGGAGGATAGAAAACAATTAGTTCTCGATATTTCCCATGACCTAAAAAACCCTATGTCAAGCATACAAGGCTACGCTGAAATATGTATAAAAAAACCAGAGCTAACCAAGAAGGACCAAAAGGAATATCTTGAAATCATTCTTCATAACAGTAAGAGGGCAAATAAATTGCTTACAGAGCTTTTTGAGCTTTCCCAAATGGATAGCCCTGAGTTCTCATTGAAATCCGTAAAAACAGACCTTTGTGAATACCTGCGGCAGGCTTGCGGCGACCTTGTGCCCCAGTTTGAAGAAACGGGCTTTGCCTATGAATTTAATATTCCAGAAGAAAGCGTTTTTGCTTTGCTTGATGCCGACAGATTCAGCCGGATTATTGGAAATCTTGCAGACAACGCATTACGGTATAATCCCCAAGGAACAACAATTTCTATAAACATGGCTATTGAAAATCATTATGCATTGATTGACTTTAGCGACAATGGGGTCGGAATTCCTCCTCACCTTGCAGACAGCATATTTAAGCCTTTCATCAGGGCAGATGATGCTCGCAGTTCCAAAGCCAACGGAAGCGGCCTTGGGCTTTCCATCGCCCAAAAAATCGCCGAGGCCCACGGAGGGGAATTGACGCTGATACCCCATAGAAATAAGGGCAGTACATTCAGGATTACAATTCCTACGATTTAAGGTAAATTTAAGGTTCATATCAGCTGTATGAAAGGTTCCATTGCTATAATGGCAATGAGCCTTAAATACAGCTGATTTTTTACTGTGAGGTGATAAATAATGAAGCACGAACCGTTCCTTTTAGAAATGCTTTTAACAAATCTTGCCTTTTTTTTGCGGCAAATTAGTATACAAAACATTTGCAGACCGTCTGCCTCTTGCCGGCAGCGAGCAGGTGCTTGATTTCGGGTGCGGAATGGGCACAGTCGCCTATTATGTTATGAAAAGGCTTCCCAAAGGACAATTGACCTGTATTGATATCTCAGAAAGATGGCTTAATACCTGCCGTAAGACTTTAAGCAAATACAGAAACGTTAGTTTTATAAAATCGGATTTTCCGGAACTGGTTGACAGCAGCTTTAATGTAGTATACTGCCACTTTGTCTTACATGATATTTCAAAAAGTGAGCTTGAAAAAGTAATTTCTGTGCTGACTAAATCCATCAAATCCGGCGGCACTTTCATTTTTCGCGAACCGTTAAATGAAACGGAAAAATTAAATATAATCAAAAGGCTAGTTGAGGAAAATGACCTATCCCTCAAAAACAGCCGAATCACAGATATTCCGCTGATGGGCAGTGCCCTTGAAAGCATCTATATCAAACATTAACGGAGGTTTTAATATGATTCAGATAATTGCATTTCTTGTTTTAGCCGTTTTGGGAATTGTCGCAGTTACAAAAGTTTGCATCCTGGCAATATACTATGTCTCTATAAAAATCAGGCAAAAAGCAAATTCCGCACATCTCCACCGCCTAAAAAGAGCCGCTATAGGCTTTGCCGTTTTAGTTATTTTAAATGCATGTTTAGTTGCTTTTTCACAGATTACCGCTTCCACCCCCTCTATTACCGACGAAAAAGGAAGCACTCCTGAAAACAGCATCACAGAGCTTAAAAAGATTGAACTTAACGNNTTCGGGGCTTTGACAAAAATAAGCCCGTCCTGCTCTTTTTGGCCGGAGGACCCGGCGGAACCCAGATGGCGGGGTACGCCATGAACTCTCAGAGCTGGAGAAGCATTTTGTTGTTATTAACTGGGATCAGCCTGGCTCCGGAAAATCTTATTATGCCGAAAAAACAAAGAATATCTCTGTTGATACTTATATCAAAGACGGCTATGCCCTTACAAAATATCTGAAAGAACGCTTTTCACAGGAGAAGATTTATCTGATCGGTGAATCCTGGGGCAGTGCTTTAGAAATTTTTCTCATTGATAAATATCCTGAATCCTATCATGGATTTATCGGTACTGCACAAATGGTTGACTTTGCCGAAACCGAACGCATGGATTATAGAAAGGTAATGGAAATTGCAGAAGCAAAAGGTGACACTGCTATTATAGAACAGCTTAAAAAAAACGGCCTTCCCCCCTACTACGGGAAAAATGTAACATGGAAAAGTGCAGTATATCTGAATTACTTAAGCGCCTATATGGCTAATAATTCTGAAATACAAAACCCCGGCTATAATACCTTTCGGGATATTGGCTCTTCCGAATATGGGCTTCTTGATAAAATCAATTTTTTCCGCGGCATCATAAACACATATAATCATGTCTATCAACAGCTTTATACCATTGACATGAGAAAAGATTATACCGAACTGAATGTTCCTGTTTACTTCTTTCTAGGGCGCCACGATGTCAATGCCCCCACTTCACTGGTTGAGGAATATGAGAAGGTGCTGAATGCCCCGGATAAAAAAATTATATGGTTTGACCGCTCCGGGCACAGCCCATGGATTAATGAACGGTCTAAATTCGTAAAGGAGCTATTATCATGCTTTTTAGCAAAGGAAGCATAAGAATAATTTTTATAGTCCTTCCTATAGCAATTACTTCCCTTCTGCTGTATTGGGTTTGGTTTCCGGCAAAGGGCAGCATTGTAATTCTCGAAAGACCAGACAAAACGGGATTCACAATGGAATTTAATGTATGGAGTAAAAAAAAACAAATGTGAGTTAGCCTTGCGCAAAGGTGATGTATTGCAGATAGAAATTGATCGTAAAGACGGAGAAATTACTTTGACAGTAGACGGAAAAAATGGCAGCAGTCCCTATAAAGGCAATAATTTAGAATCCGGAATATTCACCGTAACTGTATCTGAAACAGATGAATATCTCATAGGAATAACCGGAAAAATTGCAACCGGAAAAGTTACAATGAAAAATTTAGAAGACAGGAATAAATAGGCAGCTAAAATTTATTTGGACAGTATAGATAATATCAAAAATCACTTATAAAAATAATTCATACCGGCAACGTAATATTCATGGTCCAATAAAACAAAATGAGAACTATCACGGCCTTAAGTCAAATAAGGCCGTGGTTCTGTGAAAAACAAACCCCGGCCCTTTTTATGTTAAATAAATAATATTATTAATATTAAATGCTTTTTCCGAAATGCTCCATGGCCTGTTTAAACTCTTCTACATATTCAGGTTTAATCATTTCAAGGATTTTTTTACTGCTTTCTTCAAATGCATTGGCATCAAATGTTCCTGCTTTTTGCTGCTGAAAGTTT
>DMJQ01000032.1 GCA_003457065.1 Clostridiales bacterium | reverse complement strand
GGCGATGTGGTATTGGTGGGCAGTGCCTACGGAAGAGTGAGAGCCATGTTCAACTCAAAGGGCAAGAAGATTAATCAGGCGGGACCTTCGGTTCCGGTGGAAATCCTCGGTCTGAACGAAACTCCTCAGGCGGGAGATATACTGGTTGCAATGGAAAATGAAAAAGACGCTAAAAATATTGCCGAAAAGCGCAAGAATAAAAAGCATCAGGAAACAATGAACACAACTTCAAAGGTTTCACTGGATGATTTGTTCGACAAAATTCAAAAAGGCGAAGTCAAGGATTTAAATATTATAATTAAAGCCGATGTGAGCGGTTCAATTGAAGCAGTAAAACAATCGCTGCTTAAACTGAGTATGGATGAAGTAAAAGTTAATCCTATACACGGCGGAGTAGGCGGAATCAATGAAAATGACGTTATGCTGGCTTCCGCTTCAAATGCCATAGTAATAGGCTTTAATGTAAGACCTTCCATAGCGGCGATGGAACTTGCAAAAAGAGAAAATGTAGATATTCGTACCTACAACATTATTTACACTGCCATCGAAGATATTCAGCAGGCGGTGAAAGGAATGCTTGCACCTGTATACAAGGAAGTTGTTCAGGGAAGAGCCGAAGTAAGACAGACATTTAAAGTTCCTAATGTTGGAATTGTTGCCGGAGTATATGTAACGAGCGGTAAGGTTACAAGAAAGTCAAAGATAAGACTCCTGAGGAATGATATAATAATTCACGAAGGTGAAGTATCTTCACTGAAGAGGTTCAAGGATGACGCATCTGAACTGAATACTGGATTTGAAGGCGGCATAGGCATTGAAAAATACAATGATATTAAAGAAGGCGACTCAATGGAAGCCTATATTATGGAAGAAATAAAACGATAGTCGTAAGAAAAGAGGTATAACATGGCAAAGAGAAGAAACAGCAGATTGTCAGGCGAGATGAAGAGAGTTATATCTGAAGTAATCAGAAATGAGGTCAAGGATCCTCGAATATCAGAACTTTTAAGTGTAACGGATGTTAATGTAACGGAAGATTTAAAATATGCCAAAGTGTATATTTCCGTATTNNTCATCCGAAGAGAAGTCGGAAAAAGAGTGAAGATGCGCATAATCCCGGAGCTGATATTTGAAAGAGACGATTCCATCGAGGAGGGCATATACATGTCAAAACTCATAGACAAAGTTATTGAAGATGAGGAAAGCAGGAAGACTGAAGATGAATCTGAAAATGAATGATGTTAAGGAAATATTCAACTTAATAAATAGCTCCGAAGATATCTGCATCACAGGACATAAATCCCCTGATGGGGACTGTATAGGGTCTGTAATGGCCCTGTACGAATTTTTAAAGCCTCTTGACAAGAACGTAACCGTTTGTATTGACGGAAAAATACCCTTTAATTACAGACCGTTTGTAAATGAAGATGTGATTTCACAGGAATATGACGGCAAAAAATTTGACTTATTGTTTATTTTGGACTGCAGTGATATAGATAGACTCGGAAAATTCAAGGATGTTTTTAATAATTCAAAAAAATCCGTCTGCATTGATCATCATAAAACAAATGACAGCTTTGCCGACATTAATGTAATAGATATGTCAATGAGTTCCACGGGAGAGCTGCTGTACGATGTTTTAAAGACATTGGGGCAGAAATTAACCAAGAAGGCTGCAACTTACATATATATTGCCATATTAACGGATACGGGCAAATTCAGCTATTCAAACACCAGCAGCCAGACTCACAGAAAGACTGCGGAGCTGATTGATCTGGGCGTTGAGGTTGCTGAAATTGACAACACGGTTTACAATTCGAAGCCGTCAAATGTGGTGAAAGCATATATCGAATGCATAAGCAGCATTGAGCTTTATTATGACAATAAATTCGGCATTGCATCCATAACACAGAAAATTCTTGAAAAGAATGATGCGGATATGGGAGATATTGACGGTGTTGTTGAATTTATAAGAGAGATAAAAGAAGTTGAAGTTTCCTGCGTATTGAAGGAACATGAAGAAAACAGCACCAAGGTCAGCCTGAGGTCAAAAAATAATATAGATGTATCGGCAATTTCCGCAAGGTTCGGCGGAGGCGGCCATGCCAAGGCAGCGGGCTTTGAGGTCAAAGATACGGTTGAGAATACCAAGAAACTATTAATAGACACATTTAAGGAATACTTTGGAGAATAATGAACGGAATATTGAACATACTGAAACCTACCGGCATGACATCTCACGATGTTGTAAGCAGTGTAAGAAAAATATTGAATATTAAAAAAGTCGGCCATGCGGGAACACTTGATCCCAACGTGGCGGGAGTCATGGTCGTTTGTGTTGGAAAGGGAACGAAGCTCAGCGAGTACCTGACGCTCGGAGACAAGGAATATGTGTGTGAACTGGTTTTAGGACAAAGTACGGATACGCAGGACAGTTACGGAACTGTAATAAATAGCAGTGAAGTCAGTGTGAGCAGGGAAGATATAATAAATGTACTTAAAGATTTCGAAGGAGAACAGATGCAGGTTCCTCCCGCTTATTCTGCAGTTAAATTAAACGGCAGGAAATTATATGAATATGCAAGACAAGACATTGCAGTGGAAGTGCAGCGAAAACTTATAGACATTAAAGATATCAAGCTCATAAAGTTCAATGAGAACAGAGTGCTGATGCATGTTAAATGCTCAAAGGGAACATACATGAGAACACTTTGCAACGATATAGGCGAAAAGCTTNNGACCGAGGCAAAAGGTTTACGTATCGAAAATTCTGTAACCCTAAACAGATTAAAATTCCTGCATGACAATAACCGGCTCAATGAATGCATGCTGCCAATAGATGAAGTTTATCCTCTGAATAAAATAACTGTCGATGAAAAATATTATGACAGGGTGACGGCAGGCAATGAAGTGAGTGCGGATACGTCCGGCTTAAAAAGCGATGAATTTTATATTTATTGCAAAAACCGGCTGATAGGAATAGGAAAAAAAACAGCTGAAAATTCAGTTAAAATAGAAAAATTGCTCATGTAAGCTATAGGTGGTACAAATGAATAAAAAAAACGCATCATGTATTGCTATTGGTAATTTTGATGGCATTCATATCGGTCATGACGCATTGATAAGACGTATGATTGACTTAAGCCATGAAACAGATCAAGACAGCATAATAATAACATTCAAGTATGTAAAAAAGGACTTAAAGAAATCAAATTACAATATTAAATACATTAATAGCAGAGATATTAAACTGGAATTGCTAAAATCCTATAGTGTGACAGATGTAGTGGAAATTGAACTTGATGATGTTGTTTCAAAATATACGCCTGAACAATTCATCAAGCAAATTCTTGTAGATAAATATAATGCCAGAAATATTGTAGTGGGATATAATTTTAAATTCGGATATAAGGCCGGCGGCAACGTGAATACCCTAAGAGAGCTCCAGGATAAGTACGGCTACAAGGTGGAAGAAATTTATCCGGTTAAGTATAATGGCATAGCTGTAAGCAGCACCCTTGTGCGAAAACTGCTGACTGAAGGCAAGGTTCACGAGGCAAACAATCTTTTGATTAATAACTACACTATATTTGATGAAGAAATTAATATTGATTTTAATAAAAATACTGCTTTTGTAGATAATAGGAGCAGTATCCTATTGCCCGCAGACGGCAGATACAAAGTTAAAGCGGGCAATAAAGATATGATTTTAACCATAATTACAAATAAATCAGGCTCTGTTTTAACTTTTGACAAAAAAATCGAACAAAATCAGAATATTGTTTTTATGGACAAAATTGTTTAGAAGCTTGAAAAATTTATATAAATGATAAACTTCTTGTTTACAAAAATGAAGTAATATGGTAGAATTTATTGTATTTCCATAGCCTAAGTTTTACGAATCCTCAACGTATAGCTTGGATTATGGTGAAATAAAATAATATTGGAGGATTGAAAATGACAAAGGAACAAAAAACACAAATTATCGAACAGTACAGAATCAATGAAAAGGACACAGGATCTCCGGAAGTTCAGATAGCTCTTTTGACTCACAGAATCAATAATTTAACTGAACATTTAAAAGACAACAAAAAGGACCATCACTCAAGAAGAGGTCTTTTGCAAATGGTTGGTCAAAGAAGGGGATTTCTTAACTACTTAAAAGATAATGACATCGAAAGATACAGAAGTATTGTTGCAAAATTAGGATTGAGAAGATAATTAAAGAGCGGGGAAATCCCGCTCTATTATTTATGAAAACCCAATCTTACGACCGGTATGAAATGGATGATTTAATTAAATCCGACCGGTCTTCATAAACATTAAAAGGAGGTACTAATGGAAGAAAAAGTTTTTAAATACATGCTTGCCGGAAGAGAGATGAAAGTTACCACCGGTAAGATTGCAGAACTTACAAACGGTTCTTGTATTGTGCAATACGGCGATACGGTTATTATGGCTAACGTGGCTGCGTCCAAAGAACCAAGACAGGGCATAGATTTTTTCCCGCTGAGTGTTGATTTTGAGGAGAAGCTCTATTCCGTAGGAAAGATTCCTGGAGGATTTATAAAACGAGAAGGAAAACCGGGGGATAAGGCTATTTTAACATCAAGGCTGATAGACAGACCTTTAAGGCCGCTGTTCCCGAAAGGATACAGAAATGATGTATCTGTGACGGTTACCGTATTGTCTGTGGATCAGGACTATTCACCTGAGATAGCTGGAATGATCGGTTCTTCGATTGCACTGACCATATCAGACATACCGTTTGACGGACCTACAGGCGCGGTTAATGTGGGACTGATTGACGATAAGTTTATAGTCAACCCAAACAGCAAAGAAAGAGAGCAGACATCATTGAATCTGACGGTTTCAGGAACCAAAGAAGCAATAATGATGGTTGAAGCCGGCGCTAATGAAATACCCGAAGCTAAAATGCTTGACGCAATATTGTTTGCGCATGAAGAAATAAAAAAAATCTGTGACTTCATCAATGAAATAAGGGCTGAAGTCGGAAAAGAAAAAAAATCTGACTATATTAGATTTGTATGCGATGAATCAATCGAGCAGGAAATCAGGGAATATGCTTCACCTATAATCAACGAAGCAATAATTGTTGAAGATAAGCTTGAAAGACAAGAGAGAATCGACAATTTCAAGGCTCAGACGAAAGAAACATTCCTGGAAAAATATCCTGAAAATGAAGCGGATATAGACGATGCTCTTTATACGATAGTAAAAGAAAAAGTCAGAGAAAATATTCTTGTAAGAGGAATAAGACCTGACAACAGAAAAATAGATGAAATAAGAAAAATTACATGTGAAGTTGGAATGCTTCCGAGGACTCATGGCTCGGCAATATTTACAAGAGGCCAAACTCAGGTTCTTACAGTAGCAACACTGGGTGTTTCAAGTGACGAACAGACGCTTGATGGAATTTCCGAAGAAACTTCAAAAAGATACATGCATCACTATAATTTCCCTTCATATTCCGTAGGTGAAACAAGACCGTCAAGAGGACCGGGAAGAAGAGAAATCGGACACGGCGCACTTGCAGAAAGAGCATTGGAGCCTGTAATTCCTTCGGCTGACGTATTCCCTTACACAATAAGACTTGTTTCCGAAGTGTTGAGTTCTAACGGTTCAACATCACAGGCATCTGTATGTGGAAGCACATTGTCATTAATGGATGCAGGAGTTCCGATAAAAGCACCTGTAGCCGGGGTTGCAATGGGCTTGATGAAGGATGGAGACAACGTGGTTGTACTGACAGACATTCAGGGAATGGAAGACTTCCTGGGAGATATGGACTTCAAGGTTGCCGGAACTAAAGATGGAATTACGGCAATTCAGATGGATATTAAAGTTCATGGAATCGACAAGAATGTTTTGACTAACGCCTTGGAAAAAGCAAAAATAGGAAGACTGTTCATACTTGATAAGATGATGGCATGCATTGACAAGCCAAGGGAAGAAGTGAGCAAGTACGCTCCAAAGATTATCTGCATGACAATCAATCCTGATAAAATAAGAGACGTTATAGGAGCAGGCGGAAAAGTCATCAACAAGATTATTGAAGAAACAGGAGTCAAAATTGATATCGAAGATGACGGTTCTGTGTTAATAGCAGCTGAAGATGTTGAAAATGCAAACAAAGCCAAGAAAATTATCGAAGGCATCGTAAAAGAAATCGAAGTCGGAGAAATCATACTGGGTAAAGTAGTCAGAATAGCTTCTTTCGGAGCATTTGTAGAACTTACAGAAAATAAGGACGGACTGCTTCACATTTCTCAAATATCTGATAAGAGAGTTAAGAGCGTCGAAGATGTTTTAAAT
This sequence comes from Clostridiales bacterium, assembly GCA_003457065.1. GTDB lineage: Bacteria > Bacillota > Clostridia > Tissierellales > Sedimentibacteraceae > Sedimentibacter. The sequence continues at coordinate 4,503 of DMJQ01000032.1, read as the reverse complement.
GTCGGAGATGAGATACTTGTAAAGGTAATTGAAATTGACAACCAGGGAAAAATCAAGCTTTCAAGAAAAGAAGCTTTGAAAGAGACAGAAAATAAATAACTGATAAGGGCCGGCTTGTAGCAGAGCCGGAAACTTGTTATTAGACATAAGATAACAATATCATGGCAAAGACCGCGATCTTGTTATTTTTTATTGCGCAAAAAACAAAACAAGGCCGCGGATACCCGCAGGCAGTTTCTGAATATGAGGTTTATGCTGTTCCTGATTAGAGAAAGAATAAACTTGCAGTAATTTAATAAAATCTTAATTATGACAAATTTTTTAGTTGCTGCTATACTATGATATTTCTTCCCTCATATCCTATAATTAAGTATTGATGTTCAAATTTATTAGATATATAATCTGGATATACAAAATATATAAAAAATCAGGGGGGATATTATGATAAAAAGAGTATTGTCTTTTATGCTGATGTTAGTGATGTCTTCATCGATGAGTATAGGAGCCGCCGCAGCTGAAGCAGGTACACAGGTTAATTCGCCTGACTTGGGCAATGCACAGTATNNCCTGATAAACCGATGATTGCTCTTACTTTTGATGACGGGCCGTCCAAGTACACTCCCGAGGTACTTAAAGTGCTTAAAGAGAATGATTCGAAGGCGACATTTTTTGTAGTCGGCTCACAGGTAGAAAGATTCGGAGATGTTTTGAATCAGGTTATAGAAGACGGAAACGAAGTAGGAAATCACAGCTACAATCACAAAGATTTAACAACCGTATCGGACGAGGAGCTGTATAAGCAGGTGAAGGGAACCGATGACTTAATTTATATTGCTTCGGGTTATACTCCGACGCTTATGAGATCTCCATACGGTAAGGGCGGTGACGAACTGAACGAAAAAATCTCCAAGCCGGTCATTAAATGGTCTGTCGACACACGTGACTGGGAGAGCAGAAATACGGAAATGATTGTTGATGAGGTCATTAAAAATGTAAAGGACGGAGATATTGTCCTGATGCATGATTTGTATGACAGTACAGCCGAAGCTGCAAAAATAGTCATTCCGAAGCTTGTTGAAATGGGATATCAGCTTGTTACAGTAAGTGAGCTGTCCGCGTACAGAGACATAACTTTAACTCCGGGACAGCAATACTACAATATGTATAAATAAGGCAGAGCATCAGGGGCAAAGATTTTACCAATCTTCGCCCCTTTATAATATTGTATTGTAATTTATGTGAAAGTTTGATATTATAAATGTAATTATATATCATAAATGAACCCTTTTATTAATACATATAAATAAGGGGGATTTTTATGAAGTTTTTTTGCAATAACATAGCTTATATAAAAAAAATCATAGTGATAATTCTGGTTGTGACTATAATCATACTGCTTATCACGGGCAGGTGCAGCACCATGAGAATAATGATGTTCTGGTAAGAGAACTCATTTTAGGGCAGTGTTTATGGAGGAAAAATGATAAAAAAATACACTTTAGATAACGGCATAAGAATTTTAATGGAAAAGATAGATTACGTTAAATCAGCTTCCATAGGAATTTGGGTCAACATAGGCTCCAACAACGAAACTGAGGAAACAAACGGGTTGTCTCATTTTATTGAACATATGCTTTTCAAGGGAACAAAAAATCGAAAAGCAATTGAAATTGCCGAAGATATGGACAATTTGGGAGGACAGCTCAACGCTTTTACAAGCAAGGAATGCACTTGCTTCTATGTGAAGGTACTGGACGAAAACATCAAAGAAGCAGTCGATATACTTTCAGACATGTTTTTCAACTCACTGTTTCAGCAGGAAGAAATCGACAAAGAAATATCTGTTGTCATAGAAGAAATAAAAATGTATGAGGATTCACCGGAAGACATTGTTCACGACAAGCTTACGGAAGTAGTATTCAACAACAGCCCGATGGCATATAATATTTTAGGTACGGAGGAAAATTTAAGGACATTTACTACCGAAAAGGTATTAAACTACATGAAAGAAAAATATTCTCCCTACAATACCGTAATTGCCATAGCTGGAAATTTCGACGAAGAAGCTTTTGTCAAATTTGTAAATGAAAAATTCAGGCATTGGCAGAACTCTCATATCGCACATGTTGACAAGGAAGCTGAGTACGTGCGCAAGGTTGTAGGAATCAATAAGGATCTGGAACAGCTTCACATGTGTATCGGAAATAGAACAATGGGAAGGCATGATAAAAATTATTATCCTTTGCTTGTTTTAAACAACATATTCGGCGGTACGATGAGTTCAAGAATTTTTCAGGAAGTAAGAGAGAAAAAAGGTCTTGTTTATTCAATTTATTCTTTCGTGTCTAATTATTCAAATACAGGAATTTTCAGCATTTATGCCGGAATGTCATATAACTGTGCGGAAGATGCGCTAAGAACAATTTTAAAAGAAATGGTAAGCATGAAAAAAGGCAGCATCACACTGAAGGAATTTAACAGATCCAAACAGCAGATAAAAGGTAACTATATCCTTGGTCTTGAAAGTACATCAAGCCGCATGTCAGCCATAGGCAGAAGAGAGCTTTTATATAATGAAATTCAGTATCCTGAGGAAGTAATCGAAAAAATCAACAATGTTAAACTTGAGGATGTTTTGGAAGTGGCAAATGAATTGTTTGACATCAACAATCTGAGCGTTACTTTTACGGGAAATTTAAATAAACATAAAAATATCGAAGAAACTATAAAAAAAGTACTTGGAGAAGAATATGAAGGTTAAAATAGTAAAAAACAATCCGTTTAAACTTCCGGCTTATGAGACAAAGGGTTCGGCGGGAGTTGACCTGCAGGCATATGTGGAAGAACCAATTGTATTGAAGCCGCTGGGAAGAGCTTTGGTTCCAACAGGAATATTTATCGAACTGCCTGAAGGCTATGAGGCTCAGGTGAGAGCAAGAAGCGGTCTTGCCATAAAGCATGGAATAAGCCTGGTAAACGGAATAGGAACCATTGATTCCGACTACCGCGGTGAAATAAAGGTAATTTTAATCAATCTGGGAGATAAGGAGTTTACCATCAACAGCGGTGACAGAATTGCCCAGATGGTTTTCATCAGACATGAGCAGGCAGATTTCGAATTGGTGGAGGAATTGGGAGACACCGAAAGAGGCGCAGGGGGCTTCGGTCACACAGGAGTCTGAAACAGACTTCTATTGAATTACAATAGAGCAATGGCAAACTAATTGCCGATGGTTAAAAGGGGGATGGATGATGAAATTAAGCGAATTGTACAGCAAGGAAATAATTAATATCGATACCGGAGAAAATTTGGGAATATTCGGTGACTGCGATCTTGTTATTGAGGAAAAAACCGGAGAAATCATAAGTTTCATATCCGGAAATAATTCACATTTCAATATTTTTAAAGAGCCTAAGAAAAAAGAAATATTGTGGAAAAATATAAAGAAGATAGGCAGCGATATGATAATTATAGAAAATGATTAAACTGACTGCGGTGGTTTCCGTTAAGCTCGGAGATTGTTATATTGATGCTTGCAGTTTGCTGATTTATTAGTTTTTTCATAAAATGCAAAGAAACTGTTGCAGAAGTGCATAAAATAAGTAAAATTCCAAAGAATAATCAGGAATAACCTGATTATTTTTATGTGGAGGCTTAAATGAAAAACATCAATCAGAGCATGAATAACATACAACAGCAGTCATTTAACAACATGGATGGAAACAGAAATTATCAATACGGACAAAGCAATGATCAAGACGGCAGTAAGAATAGCAATCAATTAAAAAACAATGATAAGAATCAGAATGTGAACAGCAATTCTGAACCGGTCAATCCTTTTTTGTTCAGCGGAAATGAAAATAACAACAATAACGAAAATTCTGACCAGCCCATAGAAAATGTAAAACAGATGGGAAGTGTTACAGATATCAGTCCCGTAAAGGACATATGCTTTATCAGCATCATAGGAGAAATTGAAGGTCACACATCTTTGCCGCCTCAGAGCAAGACTACTGGNNATCTTGCCATATCAGAGCTTGTATCCAGCATTACGAAGCCTACGGTATCCCTGGTATTGGGCGGAGGGCACAGCATAGGCACAGCGCTGGCAGTATCGGCTGATTATTCGCTCATTGCTCCTACGGGAACCATGACGATACATCCTATCAGAACAAACGGATTTGTAATAGGAGTGCCGCAGACATTCAGATACTTCCAAAAAATGCAGGAGCGCATAACCAATTTCATTGTGGCTAATTCAAGGGTTGACAGGGAAGCGCTGCTAAAATACATGTATGATACCGATGAAATTGCCAATGATGTGGGCACTGTTCTCAATGCCGATGAAGCGGTTGAAATCGGACTTATAGATGAAATGGGCGGATTCAGCTCGGCTATGTGTGCATTGAGGGAATTAATCGACAAAATGGAAAACTCAAAATAGTTGTCATAAATAAATCGTTGCGGTTAAGCAATAAATTATGATATAATAAATACGTAAT
>DMJQ01000009.1 GCA_003457065.1 Clostridiales bacterium | reverse complement strand
AAATTCAATATTTAACAAAATAAATATATTAACTTTAATATTTTAAGCACACAAACGTAGACTTCCTTTTAATTCTTTAGGAAGTGCTGATAAAAAAGCATCCAGAAGTTTATCTAACTCTTCTGATGTCAATGATAATTTATCTGAAATGGTATTTATAAATATTTTCATAATCATATGAAAAGCTTGAATCCAAGTAATATCAGACAATTCATCAGAAAAGAAATAAAAAATTTCGCCAATGGTTCTAATATCAGACTCTTTTCGGTTTTCAACCGAAAGCATCATATATCTGGTAAAAACAACTGCAGTATGTGCAGTCATTGCATCATAAGATAAAGAATTACATTCCTTGCTGAGTTTAAGATATGATTTACAAACCTTGAAGAAAACTTCAATGTCCCATCGTTTTCCGTAAATACGAATTGCTTCTTCTTCGCTGATTGTCATATCAGTTGTAATAAGAGCGAGATAGTCCTTTTTTTTATTCCTGTTTCGGATATAGATAATTTTTGCTAGTATTGTATCTTCATCTTCAGCAACAGAAACTTCAACGGACAAGAGATATTTTGAGCGTCCTCTGCGTTTTCTGTTTTGTTTGTATATTTCAGTAAGTGGCTGCATTTTACCATTGTAAAGATAATGCATTTTTGATGTTTTCTTAGCCATTGCAACAACATCAAGACTTCTCTTTTTAATTGTAATAAGGGAAGCTGGGGAGCAAAACCAGATATCAAACAATACATGAGAAGCTGGTATGCAAGCTTTCTTTGCTGAATCTATCAATTCAAGCATAACTGATGTTGCTTTTGTTTGAGCTAATTTTCTTCTTGCAAATCCTATTGTTCTTTTATCTAATTCTTTTGCTTCATTGATTCAACTTTCTGGTTTTCAGAAGATAAAAGGCAACCATTAACAGGAAGAAAGGTATTTCCGTCAGACCAACCCAACGTCAGAAGACGAAAACCATATTTGTATTTCTTTTTAGCATGATCATATATTTTTGAAAGAAGTTCTACTTTTTTGGAACTGTTGCGCTCAAACATTGTATCATCAATTATCAAGACATTTACACGTTTTTCATCGGTTAATTTTATGATTATTGATGATGAATTTAGAAAACGGTACACTGTATCTTTGCAAAAGCTTCCATTGTGTTTACCAGTCAGCATGTTCATGTACATGGAGCGGTTTTCAAAAACTAATGAAAACAAATATACAAACAGCTCGATTACAGGAATTCCTTTATTCTTGTATGCATTTGATGCTTTCAATATTGAAGATATCTTATATGTTTTAAAAAAATTTATAATTGAAGAAGAAACCTTCTTATCATTTTCATAGTTTTGTGTTATACTTTTCATAGCATAAACCTCCGTTTTTGATAGTTGTTTCTGAACAATTCAATTATACCAAAAATGGTGTGTTTATGCTATTTTATTGTTAAATAATATTGAATTTTCAAGGTTCATATATGTTTTTTTAACTGCGAAGTTTTAGTTAATTTAAATAAAAAGAACTGCCGAATAAACGGTTAGTTCCTAAAGATTGGTTTAAAAATCAACCGAAAGTTTGGGTAAACTATGGCGGTTGATTTTTTTATACTCCGGTCTCCCCTTTATATATAAAAATCTATTTCAGCTTGTCGTTAAACAAGGCAATAATCACTACTATGAGTAACCCAAATGTAAATAAATCTCCATAAGTAACCAAATTATCACTTACAGGGAGCTAACCGCCTATCCGTTGAGGCAATCCCTTTGGCAAATTATAACAAAAATTTTACATAAATTTCAATATGATTTTAAAATCACATACATTTTATAAGTGTTTTTTTTCCATAAATCTTTTATGTTTGCTGTTAATCAATCAGATTATCATCAAATAAAAGCAGCAGATTAATTTCTGCTGCTTTTAACTTACCCACGAACCGAAAGGTCGTAGCTTTACCCGTATTAAAAAAGAACCCACTTAGGAGTTCTAAATATATTTATTTAAATATAACGAATTAAGGATTGCTTGACGAATATTTGGCGAATGTTGTATTTTTCAACTTCTTAATGCTGTAACCCTTGGAAAATAACCCATAGGGGAGTCGAACCCCTGATTCCACCGTGAGAGGGTGGCGTCTTAACCACTTGACCAATGAGTCATAACAATTGACCTTAGTAATTATATACCTTTTTATTCGTTTTGTCCATACTTATTTTATAAATTTTAAAATACTTATCAGCGCACACTTAAAAGGTAACTTACACTCCTGCAAAATACTGAAGTGGAGCTGCTTTTTAAAAAAGATTTTACTTTTTAATTTAAGACCTTTATGCCTTATGTAACCTTTGAACAATCATCGCATAAAATGTAAGCATCTTGTAAAATTCGGGGAGAACTTCATGGATTATAAATATGATGCTTCTATAATCGGCGGCGATTCACGCCAGACATACCTTGCTTCTGTTCTGAAAAAATCAGGTTTTAAAATAATTGCATTCGGATTAGTCAAAAATACTCCGGAAATATCAGACACTGCGGATTCGCTGCGTCAGGCTATGGAATCAAGCAGAACCCTGATTACTCCAATACCTTTTTCAAAAGATAAAATGAATATAAATAGCATGTGCGGCAGTAATGGCAATGATTATGACCTTTCAATCAAAACATTTACGGCTGATTTAAGACGTCAGCATTATTTAATCGGAGGAAATCTTCCGATTGAAATAACGGAAATGTGTAAAGCAAAAAATATTTCATATTATGATCTGATGAAAGATGAAAATATCGCACTTCTTAATGCAATTTCAACAGCCGAGGGCGCAATAGCGGAAGCAATATTCAAAAGCAATATTAACCTGCACTATAGCAATGTACTGGTGTTGGGATACGGAAAATGCGGAAGTGTGCTATCATCAAAACTAAAAGCTCTTGGTGCAAGAGTTACGGTTGCCGCAAGAAAAGAGAGTGCACTGACAGAAGCGTACACGAACGGCCTTGATTATGTAAAGCTTGGAACTGAGCTTGATATCAGTAATTTTAATTTCATTTTCAATACGATTCCTGCACTGATACTCGATGAAAAAATATTGCTGTCCGTTTCTCCCGATGCGACTATTATAGACATTGCATCTGCACCTGGAGGGATTGATTATGAATGTGCAAAAAAACTTAATTTGAATGCGCATTTGTGTCTGGGTATCCCCGGCAAGACTGCGCCCAAGTCATCCGCTGAATTTATTGCAAAAGCAATTATTCCTATTTTGAAAGAAAGAAGTGATTAAATTGACCTTGTCAGGAAAAAACGTTGGAATTGGCATAACCGGTTCCTTTTGCACTTTTGAAAAAATAATACCTCAAATAGTAAAAATAGCTGAACAGTGTGACAATTTATATTCTGTTTTTTCAAACAACGCACAATCAATAGACAGCCGTTTCGGAAATGCTGAAGATTATATTCAGATATTATCTGAAATAACCGGAAAAAAACCTATCACCACAATTGAGGATGCAGAACCCGTAGGTCCAAAAAATATGTTTGACATATTCTTAATCGCCCCCTGCACCGGCAATACAGCGGCAAAGCTTGCCAACGCAGTCACAGATACACCTGTCCTCATGGCGGCAAAAGCGCACCTGAGAGGAAATAAACCTGTAGTAATCTCTATTTCCACAAATGATGCATTAGGAATGAACTTTGAAAACATAGCAAAACTATATAATACAAAAAATATTTTTTTCGTGCCTTTTGGTCAGGATAATTATAAAGAAAAGCCTAATTCCATGACAGCCCGCATTGACAACATAATTCCGGCAATGGAAATGGCTTTGGAAGGAAAACAGATTCAACCCGTCATTTGCGAGCCCATGTAAAAACTAATTGTACACTTGAATTTTTAATGTCAATGCTGCCGGTCAGTCGGCAGCATTATTTTATTCTGATACTTAAATTTGCTTTGTTTTGCAGCAGTGTTCAGGTCAGCCAAATTATTTAAGAAAGATAAAGGCATAAATCTTTCAATTGCAAGGTCATAAAATATATGCCTCAAGGAAGTGACCATTATATAGAAATATTTCTGTTTAACGATAATCTAATAATAGGTCATATTTTATCTTTATCAACCTAAATTTATATACTAATATTGAAGATTAAATATTTAATTTAATGGCAATGTTCAAGTACAGCGGCAGCTTGTATTAACTGCAGTGTCCTCCCACATCCCCTTCTTTCATCATAAGCTGCCTGCCGTTTTCAAGTGATTTTATTTTCTCAAAACCGATATTTTTAAATATTGCGGCACAGCTTTCATCAACCTCGGCATAAGTTTTTTTGGAACCCATGTTCACGCCTTTTCTGACCAGCATTCTTATGATCAGATCTCCGTAATTTTTCCCTCTGAACTGCCTGAGAACACAAAGATTGTCTATTATATACTTGCCGTCCTTAAACAGCAGCCTTCCCGTACCTGCAGGAATATCATCCTCATACACAACCACACTAAAAGCAAACTCATCATAAATATCAGGCATGCAGCTGTCTGCAACCTGCAGTTCATTATAAAAAACTTTTTTTCTTATTTCCAGTGCGGCACTTATATTGTCTATGCCCTGCATCCATTTTGTTGATACCATAGTCTCACCCCATTTATTTTTTTGTTATTTAAGCTTAGCCAGCAAACTTTCTCTTGCTTTTATTAAAAAACAAGCGGAGCCATATCCTTTTCATCTTCTCGGGTAAATACCTCCATGGAATAAGTACTGCATTCGGTTTCTCTTATTGTCCGGATAATCTCATTCCAGTTCACAATCCCGTTGCCCGGAATCCAGTGCCTGTCACACAAACCGTCGTTGTCTGACAAATGCACATTGAACAAACGATGCTTCCACTTGTTCAGAATTTTCCCGCAGCTTTGACCGTTTATGAAGTCATGAGATGAGTCATAGCAAAAGCCCACATAGTCCGACTCAAATTCTTTTAATACAAATTCCGTATATTTAGCCATACTTGTATTTTCAAGAGAAACACGAATCTTTATATCTTCTGACGCTTTCACTATTTCACTGAACGATTCAAATCCATGTTTTAAATCAAGTTCAATCCCGCTTCCGTCAGATGTGTGCATAACTGCCGCACATGCGCCTGCATCACTGCATTCATGAAGCCAGTTGATTATTTTTGCCGTCTGTTTTTCCCTCATATTTTTATCGCAGCTCCACAGCAGGTTTGTATCATCCGATGGTAAATGTATGTTATCCAGTTTAAGTCCGTAAGAATTTACGATTTCAGGCATCTTTCTCCTGTCCGTAAACTCGAAGTATGTTTCATCTTCCCACCAGAGCATTGCATAATCAAATCCTGCCTTTTTAATTAATTCGATCCGTTCCTCAAAAGGCTGTGTAAAACCGTACCATGCAAAAATTCCCGTCTGCACGCTCTCTGTGCTGTCCTGCACACTTGTGCAATTTTTTAAATCACGCATTTTCAACCTCATGAAATTTATTTAATCATATTATACGGCAGCCTTCGCATGTTTTCAACAAAGAATACATACAAAATGGTGAGTTGAAAAAGTAAATGCAACTTTGTCAGAGTAAAAGACTATGAGTTGCATTTAATTATACAAAGTACAACACAATAAAAGGAAATCCATATAAAAAGTGTAATTTAAAATAATAATAAAGTGAAAAAAGATATACTTTTCGGTCAGAGTAAATGCGTCCTCTAAGAAGGTATTTAATTAGATGTGTCTTGTGCAAAATTTCACAGAAATTATTTTTAAGTAATGACATTTTTAAAAGTATCTGATTGGCTAAAATCTTGTGCAAGACACAGATGTTAATGTTTAATATATATATTATGTACAAAAAAACAGAAATTATTGCCAGACTAAATGCAACTATTCCCCCTTGGGGGAATAACTATTTAATTGATGTTCATTTTTTTGTATAACTAAATGCATCTTACTACTTTGCATGACTTATTGCATACTTGTCTATTTGATTCGGTTGCATTTAATGTGTCTATTGAGGACACATACAAAATCCCCGTTTCTTAAACATTTAAATTGATATTTTTATACGGTATGATATAATATAATCACTCTGAGCTTAAGGTTATCTGAGAGCAAGGAATAATACCGTAATTATTATAGCATAGTATAACTATATTATTATTCCTTGCGTGCAAGGAATTTTTGTTTTAAAGGAGATGTTATGGGTAAAAGAATAGGCGTAGTCGGAATTGTAATTGAAGATTTGTCTCACATCTCGGTAGTAAACGACATACTGCATCAATACGGCAGCATCATTGTGGGAAGAATGGGAGTTCCATACAAGGAACGCGGCGTCAACGTTATTTCAATCATCGTTGACGGCACGACAGACGAAATCGGAGCACTTACGGGAAAGCTGGGTAAAATGAACGGTCTCAGTGTTAAAAGTGCATTATCAAAAAAATAAATATTTAGGAGGAAGTTATGAAAAAAATTAGTTTACTTATGGCAGTAATTTTAATTGTTGCCACAGTGGCCGGATGCAGCAACGGAGCCGGAAACGGAAATCAGGGAAATGCAGCTCAGGAACCTCAGGAGACTCAGGNNTTATACATAGTCGGAACCGACGAAATTAAATCAATTTCCGATTTGGAAGGCAAGACACTTGGCATGAGCGCAAAAGGATCTACTCCTGATTACGCAATGAACTATATTTTAAAACAAAACGGTCTTGACGGCAAAGTTGAACTGGATTATGCAACCGACCATGCCACACTGGCACAGTCAGTAATAGCAGAAGATACAAAGGTCGCTCTTCTCCCTCAGCCTTTTGCAACACAGGCAATGATGAAAAACAGCAACGTTAAAATGCTGATCGATCTGAACGAAGCATGGAAATCGGCATCTTCAGATGCAAGCCAGTTATACACGGGATGCATCGTTGTAAATAAAGAATTTGCTGAAAACAACAAAGAATTTGTAGCTGAATTTCTGAAAGAATATGAAGCTTCCGTCAGCTGGGTTCTTGATAATCCTGCTGATGCTGCTGCACTGACTGAAAAAAATGAAATAATGCCAAGTGCGGCACTGATTGAAAAAGCAATACCTTACTGCGGAATATCATATTCTGCCGCAAAGGACGCCAAAGATGGCTTAAACAATTTCTATAAAGTGCTGTTTGATTCAAATCCGGCTTCCATAGGAGGAAAGTTGCCTGATGATTCATTCTATTTTACAGAATAAAAGCAGAAAGTTTTTAATAGTAATATTTTGGATTTTAATGTGGGAGATAGTATCTTTGATTATTAATCAGGAGATATACCTCCCTTCTCCTGTTTCTACTTTTAAAGTCCTTGTGGAACTTTTAAAATCAAAAGATACCTACATAACCGTGATTCACAGCACATACAGAACCTTGTCAGGCTTTGCCATATCCTGCATAGCAGGCATATTAACAGGATATATATGCGGAATCAACAAATTTTTCTATGATTTGTTCAATCCTTTAATCGGAATCATGAGAACAGTTCCCGTAATGTCAATAATTATTATTGCAATCATGTGGTTCAGCGATACCAATGTACCCATTTTTGTGGCATTTCTCATGTGTTTTCCTATAATATGGACCAACACGGTAAGCGGAATAAAGTCAGCCGACGTAAAAATCCTGCAGATGTGCAAAGTCTACAACATAAAAAAAATCCGAATACTTAAATCCGTTTACTTTTATTCGGCTCTTCCGTACGTTAAGGCAGCAATGATTTCCGCATTGGGCATAGGCTGGAAAGTAACTTCGGCCGCCGAAGTACTGAGTCTTCCCAAATATTCAATCGGAAGCCGGCTGTACGATTCCAAGGTTTATCTGGAGATACCTGATTTGTTTGCCTGGACCGTTATAATAATAGCGCTGAGCTATATTTTCGAAATTATACTGAAAAAACTGTTTGAATTGAGGAATTATGATTAGTCTTATTAATATTAATAAAAAGTATAATGATCTAAAAATATTAAAAAATTTTAATATTTCTTTTGAAACGAATAAAATAACATGTCTGTTCGGTCCGTCTGGAGTTGGCAAGACCACAATCGCCAACATTGCTGCTCTTTTGGTCCCTATCGATGGCGGTAAAGTAAGCGGAACAGACAATGCCGTATATTCTTATGTTTTCCAAGAGCCGAGGCTTCTTGAATGGTACAGCGTATTCGACAACATTGATTTTGTTCTGAAAGATGTTTATGATGACAAAAAGCGGGTAAATATCATCAATAACTACATTGACATGGTGGAACTAAAGGGATACGAAAATTACAAGCCCAACGCGCTGAGCGGAGGCATGCTCCAGAGGGTTTCTCTCGCCAGAGCATTTGCATACCCTTCAAATTTTTTAATTTTAGATGAACCTTTCAAAGGCCTTGACTTAAAATTAAAAAATGAAATGATTTCTTTATTTGCAAAACTCTGGAATGCAGGCAAAAGAACGGTGCTTTTCATTACCCACGATGTTGATGAAGCTGTTATTTTATCGGACTTCATATATGTTATTAAAAACAGACCTGTTGAAATAATTAAAAAAATCGAAACGGAAAAATATCACGACAAGGATGGAGTAAAAGATATGCTGCTTTCTTTATAAGCAATTTTTCTCTTGAATATTTAGCGATTTTATAATAACATATAACGAAACGGAAACATAAAATTATTGATCGGAGTTAAACTAATGTGACCAGGTCACTGAATTTCATATGAAAATTTTTTATATTGAACATTACAATTATGACAATAAGATGGAGGAAATTATGAAATTCAAATTAACAAGCAGTGCAAAAGAAAAATTAACCGAATTAAAAAATAATGAACAGCCAATAAAATTGAAAATAACCGGCTATTCCTGATGCGGTGCCGAATTAGGCATTGTTTCGGAGAAACAATCAGACAAAGATAAAGTTTATGATGTTGAAGGCATTGAATTAATTGTTTCTGACGAAGTGGAAGGAGCAATTAAGAGTGCCGAAATTGATTACACCAGCGGATTTTTCAGGAAAGGCTTTGAAGTTATCCCAAAATTTAATTAGGAGTAATGTATGAAATTCAGTGTCACTGACAAGGCCAGAGAAAAGCTGTCTTTAATGCAGGAACATAACGTGCCTGTCATGCTGGCCAAATTTCCGGTAGGCTGAAGCGGTTTTATCTATAAAATTGTTTCGGTGAAGCAATCAGAAAATGACCATGTGTACAATGTGGACGGCATAGACATCATAGTGCCGGATGAGGTTGAAAAAGCATTAAAGGGTGTAAAAATAAATTACGGCGGTTTATTGTTCAAAAACTTTGTAATAACTCCGCAATATTAAACTACAGGTGAAATATGTACAAATTATGGGCAAGAAAAATCAACAAAAATCATATGACCGGTTCAATTGTGGTCAAAAACAAAGAAGATATCAGCCTATCGGAAAAAAGGGATAAGTGCCTGAAGGAAATATGTCAGAGACTGGACATAAGCGTGCCTGTCTGGCTTAAAAAACACGACCTGGAATTCTCGCAGTTTAAGTATGTAACATTTTATCCTCAGGATTTTGTGGATGAAGTTGATTTTGACAAGCTTGAAGTGGAATTAATAGAAGACGGTAAAAAGTCTGCCTGGTAATCAGGCAGACTTTTTTAGAATTCACATCCACATTTGCTGCAAAGTATTACAACCAGAAGCAGGAAGAACCACAGCAGCGTATCTAACTCTATACCACAGTCGCTCTGGCATACAATCACAACTAATAACAAAAAGAAAAACAATAGAGATGAATCTATTCCGCCTGCTCCGGCTAACTGATTCCTATCCTGAACACACGGCGACGGCTGCGCTGGTCTTCTTTCGCCTACCCTTCCGCCAACTCTATCTCTGTCACAGTCGCATTGAATATTTATATTTTCGTTAGCCTCAATATTATCAGTCTTGCAATTTTCCATAAAAACCTCCTCAACAAATATATTTTTGTTCATCAGTGCACGCCGCAACCGGCTTGACTCACCGATGCATAAACCGATAAGATTTTATTTCATTGACTGTATTTATTATATTCACGAGAAAAATATGTGTTAAAGGCTTCACATGCAATTTTTTTTGAATTTGTGCATAATATGGAGAATAATTGAAACAATAACAATATATAAATTTAAGGAGGATTAACCTATGGATAAATTTTCATTGGTATTAGTCATTATAGGGGCTATAAACTGGGGATTGATTTCATTGTTTCAGTTTGACTTTATTGCTGCTATATTTGGAGGCCAAACGGCAATATTCAGCCGCTTGGTATACGGACTTGTAGGGTTAGCAGGGTTATACTGTATAACATTATTATTCAACGAACGTGAAAGAGTAGATTAGTTTTAACTCAAAATAAAAGACAATCCGGTATGGATTGTCTTTTTGTATGTGGATGAAACGGCTATTCTCCCGCTATTGCAAGCTTCTTTATTTTAAGTGACGGCGAGCCTATGTATGCATCTCCCGGAAGCCCGAACTTCAAATCAGAGCCGACTTCTTCGATATTTTTAAGCATTTCAAAGTAATTGCCCGCCACGGTAATCTGTTCGACAGGTCCTGATTTTTTGCCGCCCTTTATTTCATAACCCAGAGCCGCCAGCGAAAAGTCTCCGGATATGGAATTAAGCCCTGAATGAAGACCCTGAAGCTCGGTAATCAATATTCCCCTGTCCATTTCCGATATGATTTCATCCAGTGACTTCTCTCCTTTTTCAACATAGAAATTTGAAGGAGCGATGCCTATGGATGATTTGTACGAGCTTTTGCTTGCGTTTGAGGTTGTTTCAATGCCGTCTTTTTTTGCAGTCTTCAGATTGTGCAGGTATGTTTTTAAAATACCCTTGGCAATAACCTTTTTGTATCTGCACGAAACGCCTTCGCCGTCAAAAGATTTTGAAGCCAGACCCCTTTCCATGAAAGGATCATCTATCAGCGTAAGTTTCTCGCTTCCTATTTGCTGATTCAGTTTCCCTTTCAAAAGCGAAAGGTTCTTCTGCACGCTTTCAGCAGAGAATATTCCTGCGAATGCTTCCAGCAAATCGGCGGCCGCGCTGTTTCTTATAACCACCGGATATTCACCTGATTTGACAGCNNGATTTCGCTCCCAGCATGGACAGCGCCTCTTTTACTGCTTCGCCTGCTATTTCCTTCGGATCTAATTCAGAAAAATCATTTCCTGTTCTATATGCCATTCCCGTTTTAATATCATCCTTATCTTTTGCCACAACCACTATATATGTATAGTCGATATTGTTCTTGTCGTGCAGATAAAGGCCTTTGGTATTTGACATTATTGTTTCTCCGTAGCCATCTCCATAAACGCAGGTTTCAACAGAAACAATCCTTTCGTCCAGCTTATAAGCTTCCTCTTCCAGCTGCTTTACAAACTTAATTTTTTCGGATTCTTCCACGCTTTCAAGAGCAGAATTAAATGTATCTGTCTTTTTGTATTCCTTTGAACCTTCAAATATGAATTCCTCGTCATTGGAGTCAATAATTGTCGCATTTTCCGTCACATTTTTTAACAGCAGATCAATGGATGACTCATCAACTTTTTCCGTGTATGAATATCCTATTTTACCCTTATAAACTCCTCTAAGCGACAGTCCTTCGCTTTCAGAAAGACTGTAGCCATCGAGTTCTTTTTGGAAAACTTTCAGTGAAAGGCTTCTGCCTGCGGAATAATATACTTCCATGTCACCGAGGCCCTGCTGTCTGCCCTTTTCAAATATTTTTTCTATTAATGGCTTCATATCCACTATTTTTCACCTTCCCTTCCGCCTACGGTTATTTCTGAAACTCTGATCATCGGTTGACCAACATTTGCAGGTATGCTTCCGCTTACAGAACCGCACATTCCCTGGCTCTGCAGGAGATTGTTCCCTACCATGTCTATTTTTTTCAGTATGTCGGTACCCTTGCCTATGAGAGTAGCGCCTCTTACAGGCTCTTTGATTTTTCCATTTTCAACTATGTAGCCTTCCATTACCGCGAAGTTAAATTCTCCCGTGCTTGGATTTACCGAACCTCCGCCCATGTGCCTTGCGTAGATTCCTCTTTCCGTATTTGCGATAATTTCTTCCGGTGTAGATTTTCCGTTATCAATAAATGTGTTTGACATACGCGATGTGGGGGCAAATCTGTACGACTGCCTTCTGCCGGAGCCCGTAATATCCATTTTCATTCTTCTGGCATTCAGTTTGTCAATCATATATCCCTTGAGTACGCCACTTTCTATTAAGACATTTCTCTGAGACTTGGTGCCTTCGTCATCTATACTGAATGAGCCCCACTCTCCCGGTATCGAGCCATCATCTATGGCAGTTAAAAGTGGGGATGCTATCTGCTGGCCAAGCTTTCCCGAAAAAACAGAAAGCCCCTTTGCTACGGAAGTTGCTTCCAAACCGTGACCGCATGCCTCATGGAATATTACTCCTCCGAAGCCGTTGTCAATAATGACCGGCATTTTGCCGCTTGGGCTGTACTTGGCATTCACCATGGTCACCGCGATTCTCGATGCTTCCTTTGCGTAGTGATCTACATCAAGATTTTCGAAAAATTCATATCCCTTGCTTGCACCCGGCCCGAAAAATCCCGACTGCATCTCTCCGTTTTTTGACGCTACCGACGAAATTCCCAGTCTGGAACGAACACGCGTATCTTCTCTCCACAGTCCTTCCGTGTTTGCGACCATTATATTCTGGGTGTAATCCGTGTAGCTTACCGTTACCTGAGTAATTAAATCACTGTAGTTAAAAGCTGTATCATAAGCGCGGCGCATGAGCTGCACCTTTCTTGTCTTTTCTATGGAATTAGGGTCAATTCGTATTGTGTTAATATTTTTAACATCTGATTTTTCGAGATTCAGTGTTATGTCCGCCTTTGTTCCTTCAATAGCCGCAGCAGCTTTTTTTGCCGTAGCTATAAGTGTGTCCCTGTCTGATTTATTGGTATATGCATAAACACTGTTGAAACCTTTAAAAATTCTGACACCCACGCCGTAATCCCTGCCGGACATGGTGCTTTCAACTTTGCCTCCGATCATAACAATGCCGTTATTCGTTCTGTCTTCAACAAAAACTTCGGCAAAATCTCCGCCGGTGGACAAGGCAGCATTAAGTGTATCCTCGATTAATTGCCTGTTTAACACATAATCACTCCTATCTTTATATAATTTATTATATTTTACCATATTTCCCTTAAAATATTAATAGTTTTTTCCTTATTTAAAATTATTGATTCGACCTCTTTATCTTTATAGTGCATCCATCAAATTCAAGCTTTACAGCTCTCTTTTTGCTAATTCTGTTGCATAATTCACAAAACATTAATTTAACTAAATTGATACTGAAAACTAAACATGGAATTGCCACCGTCCAGTACCATGGAAACGAAAAGTTCCTCAGCAGCGGTATTCCGTCAGCTCTCAGCATAATCAAATAATTCACATACAATAAAAAGATTTGACTAACGTCAAAATCAACTCCCCTGCCCCTCAATCTTGAGGGGGAGTTTTTTCTCCGTTTAAGTCTTTTCTTTTATTTAAATTTATTGTATTATCTTTTTATGAGCAAATATTCTA
>DMJQ01000078.1 GCA_003457065.1 Clostridiales bacterium | reverse complement strand
TCAACAGAAGAACCTTTTCTTCTCTTCAAGAAGTCCACCTTGCTTGTTTTGAGTATCGAGGGATTCTACAATTCGCAGCGTCCTCACGGAACCCTAGATATGCTTACACCAAATGAAATGGAGGATAAATACTTTGATTCTCACTAAGTATCTGCTCTTTTTGTGTCTACTTTATTGACATTTATCCACTTTGACGCACAATTGATTTGTTGAGCATATAACCTTGCATAGCAATCGCTTCAGCTACAGTAGGAACAATAGATGGATTTAATGCATCTGGAATGATGTATTCTGATGTAAGTTCGTCTTTTGTAACTAGTCCCGCTAATGCTCCGGCAATTTCCAGCTTCATTTGTTCAGTGATTTTTCTAATACCATAATCTAGCACTCCCCGAAACAGCCCTGGGAAAATCAGCAAATTATTAACTTGATTAGGGTACTCTGACAAACCTGTAGCAACTACTTTAGCTCCAGCTTTTACCGCTATCTCGGGGCTTACTTCCGGTGAGGGAATTGCTAAAGCAAAAATAATTGGTTCGCTCTTCATATTTTTTATCATTTGTTCAGTCAAAACATTGCCCTCAGACAAACCGATGAATACATCCGCATCACTCAAAGCTTCGTTTAGATCTCCTGAAATATTTTTCGAATTAATTAGACCGGCCACTTCTTTCNNGATGGATACCTCGGAAACCTAAGGCAATACTAGATATAGTTTGGATAACCTCCTCTGCATTTTGTGTGTTTACACAAAGTGGAAACGCATCTACATTACCTAAATTCTTCATCAAAAAAGCTTTAGCTTCTGTAACTGGCAACGAGGCTAAGGGCCCAATATCCCCATAACCTAACACAGCTGTTCCATTACTAATAACTGCTATAGTTTTCCCACTGATAGTAAGCGACTCGCTTTCGGTAGAATCTTTTTCAATTTTTTTTGAAATCTCGCCTACTGTAGGAGCATAGATATAAGATAGTTCCTTCATTGAATTAAGCGGCATTATCGGTTCTATACTTAGTAACCCCGTTTTATTTTTTCTGCATGCTATTCCACAATTTATTGTCTCCATTACCTATCCTCCTTCTTTAGCTTTTATAAATGATCGGATGTGCTTAACTAATTTTATATCAGACAAAACTTGTAGTGTAGGTGTTCGGCTTACAAATTTCACTAAACAATGACTGGATAGTGATGTAGTTGATTTTCCGTGTGGTTATTACTCGTTTTTCTATTTTCGAGGTAGATTTGTGCAAATCTTTCTGTATTTCTAGAGTTTATTGACCCTATATTTAATTAACATGCGATAAAGTTTATCTTAAAACACCTACAAGCATACCAATTATTATAACTAGAATATTGGACACTGTCTGAACTTTCATTGCCTCTTTAACATAGTCATCTACATCTATTTCGAATAGAGTTGTGCCTACCAATGTTGTAGGAGTTAGCGAAGAAGAGCCTGTCCCAAATGCCAAATTAGTTACAAATGGAGCAATAACCACGATAGGACTTAGTCCAAATGAAGCGCCAACCGACACTAATACTGGATATAGCGCTGTATACAATTGATATGGGATAAAACGAATTATAATTACACAAATTGCTAGCAAAATTAAATGCATATATCTTAATAATGGTTGTGGGAAAATTGTTACTATACAATCTGACAATTCATTTAACATCCCCGTAGATCCAAATATACCCACAAAAATTGAAATTCCTACCAACATAAGCAAGGTGTTGTAAAATGTTTTACCACTTTTCTCAAAAATCGGACGGTATAGTGTAGGTTTATAAAAATTTGTTAAGATTGTAATGAGCGATGTCATTAGAAAGACCATATACGCCGGCATTTTAAATATTGCCAATAGAGCCACAGCTACTATAAACACTAACAAGTTAAACCAAAATAAATTTTCACGTCTATTTTTATTAGATCTTACGTCAAAACTTTCCTGACCAACATTATGGTTTTCCGTTTGTCTATTTTGAGTGTTATGTTTATGTGCAAAATATAACCATTGTATTATGATCACTGGAATCACGCAGATTGAAATTGGAATCACTTGTCTGGAAAGTTCTACTGAATCAACATCAGCAAAAACTGCAGATGTTGAAATCCCAATCCCCCATGGTATAAATGCCATTGCTACTGCAGCGGTTTGCGCTATAATCATCGCATGTTTCCGATCAAAATTAATTCTTTTGTATAATGGTAGCATAATTGGAAACACAATCAGATAAGCGGTTACAATACTAGCTGTCAAATTACCAATAGCTGAGATTACAGTAGTCATTATCATAACCATAAAAACATTAACCTTGTTGCCAGTTAACTTCATAATTTTCTCAACCAAAATATCAAACATTCCAGTTTCTGTCAGTAATGTAAAATATAGTAACCCAAACAATAACATGTAACCCACAGATTTCATGGTCTTATTAATAGATTCGATAGCAAAATCACTTATTTCATTGATACTAAATCCTAATATCACTGCAAAGAGTATTGGAACTATAGCTAATATAAATGGAACGGGCACCTTCTTGGTTAGAAGTGCAATAATGATAATCACAATCATTATTATTGGCATAGCAACTGTACTCATTATATATTTCTCCTTTCCTGACTATTAAATATCATATACTGATCCATCGTAAGCTTTTTGTGCCGAAATACTACGTTGATTTATCGGGAATTTCTCACAAATATTCTCTACTAGCTCAATACCCAACCCCGGAGAACTAGGTATTTGGATATAGCCGCGTTCGACTTCTAATGGCTTTGTAATCATACCTGCTTCTTTCCCTTTTTGATAAAAAGATGGGAATTCTTGAATTAGAAAATTCGGAATGGATGCGTTCACTTGTAAACAAGCAGCTGTTGAAACCGGCCCCAATGGATTATGCGGAACAATTGAAACATAATTCGCTTCTGCAATAGCAGCAACCTTTTTACTAGGTGTGATTCCTCCTAAAGCACAAACATCAGGTCTAACATACCGAGCTCCGTGTCTTTGCAATAATAATTCAAATTCTTGAATATTGATAAATCTTTCTCCAGTTGCAACTGGTACGATTGTTTTATTTGCCACTTGAGCCATAGAATCTATGTTATCAGGAGCAATTGGATCTTCTAAAAATAAAGGATTATACTCCTCTACTGATTTAGCAAAAGCAATTGCTTCACTGACACTCATGCTCCGATGACATTCAAGCACTAAATCGAAATCATTTCCTACTGCTTCACGACAAGCTTTAACTTTTTCTACGTATGAGGCAACTTTATGAGCAAAAATAGATTCTTCATAAGTAGCTTCTGACCTCCTTATATCCCCAGTTAGCATTAATCGCGCCGCTGTAAAGCCATTTTCTTTTAAAAATAAACAGCGTTGCGCCATTTCTTTAGGCGTAAATTCAAAGACTGCTTCATAGCTCCGCACCTTATCCCGAGTTTTCCCACCCAACAATTCATATATTGGAACCCCTAAAGCCTTCCCTTTGATATCCCATAATGCAATGTCAATAGCAGCAATAGCACTCAT
>DMJQ01000103.1 GCA_003457065.1 Clostridiales bacterium | reverse complement strand
GTAGTAAAAAAGTTCGTGTGAATCTATTAGAGCAACAGCGTCTGTCCACTTGCACGGAACATTTTACACTTCCTAATCAAGGTAGTTTCTTAATTTTATTTTGCCTTCTGAATATGTGGTTTCCATTTCTCCTCCTATTGGCTGAGTATTGTTATGCTTACTTACATAGTAGGTAAATTTTAGGCAGCCCTTGTTTTTATCATTATTATAAGTGTAAATGGCATTTCTGCTTACTTTACTGATTCAATAAATACATAAATCTAAGATTAAACCGGTAATGTTTTAATTTCGTTTCAATTGTACCATATCATATGTGCAAGCCGCTTGCCGTCTTGTTCACACGAATTCATAAGTATATTAATCGGATAAATCCATATGAACTTTATTTAATATGCAGTATGTATTATATTATATTTATTATATATTGAAATACTAATTGTACAGTTTTAATGCAGTGGTAAATATGTTATTATGAATATAACAGAGTTCGTGCTTGCCGGCAATCTTTGATTGCGTTGGCGGGCGGACTCTGCTATTATGTAGCTAATAAGGAAAAAATATTGCTTACATGGAGGCATTAATGGAAAAATCAAAGGTTTATTTTACGGATATGCATACGACATCAAAGGAAAACTTGCAGCAGAAACTCAGCCGTCTGATTAAGACAGCGGGGATGGGCGAGATTGATTTTGAAAGAAAATTTACGGCAATTAAAATTCATTTTGGCGAGCCGGGAAACCTGGCTTATCTGCGTCCCAACTATGCAAAGACTGTAGCGGATATTGTGAGGGAAGCAGGCGGTAAACCGTTTTTAACTGATTGTAACACATTATATGTGGGCGGGAGAAAAAATGCGCTGGATCATTTGGAGTCAGCTTATGTTAATGGCTTTTCCCCGTTTTCAACCGGCTGCCATGTAATCATAGCTGATGGACTGAAAGGCACCGATGAAGCCTTGGTTCCCGTAGATGGCGGTGAATATGTGAAAGAGGCAAAGATAGGCCGTGCAATTATGGATGCGGATATATTTATTTCCCTGACTCACTTTAAAGGGCATGAGTCGACGGGATTCGGCGGTGCGCTTAAAAACATAGGCATGGGCTGCGGTTCACGAGCAGGAAAAATGGAGATGCACAGCAGCGGCAAACCTCATGTTTCCCATAGAAGGTGCATCGGCTGCGGAACTTGTGCCAAAAATTGTGCACATAGCGCAATAACATTAGCAGAGAGAAAGGCAACAATAGATCACGGCAGATGTGTGGGATGCGGAAGATGCATCGGAGTCTGTCCTGTTGATGCTGTCAGACCTGCATCGGATGAGTCTAATGATATCCTGAACAAAAAAATCGCGGAATATTCGGCTGCAGTTCTTCGTAACCGACCGCATTTCCATATCAGTCTGGTGATAGATGTTTCTCCTTACTGTGACTGTCACAGTGAGAATGATATTCCAATTGTTCCGGATGTGGGGATGTTTGCTTCATTTGATCCGGTGGCTTTGGATGTAGCATGTGCGAATGCCGTTAATCGTCAGCCTGCTGTAAAGGGAAGCATTCTTGACAAAAACGGACATGAGCACCATGATCATTTTACGGATGTAAGTCCTGAGACAGATTGGAAATCGGCAATCAGCCATGCGGTTAAGCTGAATCTCGGCAGAAAAGAATACGAACTTATTACAATTTAAGTGCGGCAGACGTTACGGTTGTTTTAATTGTTGATTTTTCTAATTTTTTTGTATTTGCCAAAATTTATAGCTTAACTTAAAGTTAATAAAATATTAATTTTTTGTTTCTTTTAAATTTTTAGAAAAAATGGTATAATTTTAAAGGACATTAAATTAGTGGAGGAAAAAATGAAAAGATTATCTTTATTGTTAGTTGTAGCTCTTATGTTATTCAGCTTTGCTGGATGCTCAAAAGACGAACAACCGGCTGCAGCAGCAGGCGAAACTAAAACTCTGACAGGTACAGCTAAAGGATTTGGCGGAGATGTAACTGTTACTGTAACAGTTAACGGAGATGACATAACAGAAGTTAAAGCTGTTGGCGACAATGAAACTGACGGTGTAGGTTCAACTGCTATTGACCAGCTTCCTGCAAAAATAGCTGAAGCTGATTCTACAGAAGTTGACGGTGTTTCAGGAGCTACTGTAACAAGCGATGCTATCAAAGAAGCTGTTAACAATGCTTTAGCAAGCAAATAATCACTATGATTATATTATAAATAAAGCCCGCTCAATGCGGGTTTTATTATACGTTCAATAAATTTCTGTCATACTTCCTTTTCAAAGTCTTCATTGCTTATCACTTCTATACCGTTCATGCGCAAGAGTCTCGTCGTCAATCCTTCTCCCTGTATCAATGTACCGCTGAATGTGCCGTCGTATATGTGCCTGCTTCCGCAGGAAGGACTTTTTTCTTTTAATATTGCTTTTTTAATGCCGTATTTTTTTGCGGTTTCTAAGATTTTAGCGGCACCGTTCACGAAGTAATACGTCTTGTCTTCAGATGCCGTATTGAATACCCTGTTGTTTTTAATTTCGCAGGGAAGTCTGGGAACGCTCATGCCTCCTGATACTTCAGGGCAGACCATGATTGCTTTTCCTTCATCAACCAGTTTCTTTATTTTTTCTGAAACTGATATTTTGCTGTCATACCTGGTTTTTTCTCCGCAGAGACAGGCACTGACTATGTATTCGAAGTGCTGTTCTTTTTCGTTTTTTATATCTTTACTGTCCATTTATTTACATCCTTTCTGGGGTTTTGTCATAATAAATATGGCGTTCATGCTGTTTTTTGAAAAATTGCCGTTTAAAGCTTAATTTTTAGTGTAAGTGTCCGAAATATCCATTAGAGTGTATTATTTTTATTATTATTTAGCTTCTGACGTTTTGGACACAGTATATTGCATTTATCAGTTATATATACTTTGAGTTATATGAAAAAATAAACAGCATAATATATTATATGTGATTTTATCACAGGCCACGATATTTTTCCATATAAATAGTGAGATAAAGCCGAATTATAAAAAAGATTTCAGTGATTTTACGCATAATACAATGGATAAATCGATTGTAATAAAATAACAGGGAGCGCACAAATGGAGAGAAGATCTATTTTAGAGAAACTGGGATTAGTCGAAAAAATTGTAAGTGAAGCTGTCGTAAAAGAGCAGGATGCCGAAGATTCAGAGCAGCATCCGGCTGGCACAGAAAAAATTAAAGCTGTCGATTATGTTAAAAATGCCGATATTCAAGTAGAGTCAGAGGAAATGACTGCTGAAGAGCAAAAGGTATTTAATAAACACGATGATCCGGTAGCCGCGGTCAGAAATAAGAAGCTTATGAAGATAAATGAAATTTATAATAATTATAATATTAATACGGAGGGAATAAATTCCCTGTCTATAGTCGAAAGCTTTCAAAAAGCTTTGCCTGATTATCTGCCGGCTGATGTAAAAAGACAGTCGGTGCTTAATATAATTACTTCTTCTGATGTTAAAATCGGTAATTTGGTAAAAGACGGCGGTGACAAGCTGAAATGCCTGAAAGCTTTTTCTCAATCATTTTCCGATGAATCAAATAATGTTATTTCTGATTTTGAAAATGAGATACAAAAACTTAACCAGCAGATAAGCAGTTTTAAAACTGCAATTGAAAATATGAGAAAACTGCAGACAGAGCAGGAGTTTATTTTAAAATACGAAATGGAGAAAATAAATAGCATACTGCAGTTTATCAGTCCTGAAAATTAAAATGAAGGTGATGCAATGCGAGGTTACAGGCTGACCGGACGCGGAAAATTTGTATTTATTGTATTTGTTATAGTGTCTTTAGCAAGCGTATTGGGTTTAAAAAAAGCTGCAATGTCAGGTGATGGGGCTGAATATGCCATACGCGATGCCTGGTATTTGAGCGATCCATATTGTGAGCTTGATGAAATGGAATTAAGCGAGACAGCTATGGCTTTTATCAGTGAAATGGGCGAAGCTCATGAAACATTTGCAGGAAATTCAGATTTTGATGACAAAGAAGGATTTTTAAGTGTAAATGTAGAGGACATCAGGTCATATGACAGCGGAAAATTAGCTTTTTTAACCTTTGACGACGGTCCTTCGGCAAATGTTACTCCACTCGTACTTGATATTTTGGACGATTACGGCATTAAAGCGACTTTCTTTGTCTTAGGCTGCATGGGTGAGAAAAACGGTGCTGTATTGAATGATATAAACAGCAGGGGGCATTCAATAGGAATTCATTCTTATTCACATAATTTTAAAGAGCTGTATAAAAGCGAAAAAAGTTTTCTTAATGAATTAAAACTGAGTGAAGATGTGTTAAGGCAGAATCTCGGAGATGAATTCAGTACAAGGCTGTTCAGGTTCCCGGGCGGTTCATTTGAAGATTACAAGACACAGTTCGTAAAAGCTTTAAATGATAAGGGATACGTAAGTGTGGACTGGAATGCTGTTACGGGAGATGCCGAAAGTAAAAATCCAACCCATGAGATGCTTTTAGAAAGGCTTAAAAATACTGTGGAGAACAAAAACAAGATTGTGGTTCTGATGCATGATTCGGCTGCTAAGCAGGTTACGGCCGAGGCACTTCCCGATATTATAGAATACTTAATTTCACAGGGCTACAGGTTTGCCGTATTAAAGTAACAACATAAAAGTCGGTCAGGTTTTCCTGACCGGCTTAATTATTTACTTTTACTTCATATGTCGATTTTAATACTCCCGTCAGTCCTGAGTTTTCATAGTCATATCCCATGTCGACGATTGTAATATTCATATATTCACTGTCATAAAGAAGATCCACGTCGTCTCCCACAGTTCCGTCTGAATTTATGATTCGAATCAGCGGTCTCATAATATTTTCGGAATAATTTTTTACGACAACAGCCAATTTGCCGTTGCTCAGCTTAACAAATGTTCCGATTGGGTAGGCAACTATGACCTTAAAGAAATGTTTTAAAATTTCATAATCAAAATGCGTATATGCACATCCCATGATATACTCTATGACTTCATTTGGAAACACCGTCTGCCTGTAAGGCCTGTCGGATGTCAAAGCATCATACACATCACATACGGCTAATATTTTAGCGTAATAGTGAATGTTATCCGCTTTCCTGCCATAAGGATATCCGGTTCCGTCAAGCTTTTCATGGTGGGATTCAATGCCTCTTAAGATATCGTTAGAAACAAGATTCTGAAGCTGTCTAACAGCGTTTACAGGGTGAGTTTTAATTATTTCGAATTCTTCGTTTGTAAGCTTGCCGGGTTTATTAAGTATTTCGATGGGGATTGACATTTTTCCTATGTCATGCAGTAAACCTGCCATACCGAGGTCATGAAGCCTGGATTCGCTAAGGCCGATAGAAATGCCTGTTGATAAGCTTAGCATAGCAACGTTTAAGCAATGCTGGAATGTGTAACTGTCATATCTTTTGAAGTCTAAAACATTGTATGTGAGGCTATCCTTGTATAAAAGTTCAGTTATCAAATCATCCACAATTGATGACAGCTGTTTTATTGTCGATGCATTGATTTTACCCGAGCTCATCCGGAATTCATAATAAACGTCTTTAATTTGTGACAAGGATTCCGATTTTAGTTTGTCATCGATGTATGATTCAACATTTATGTCGTCAAAAACTTCGCTTTCGATATATGCCCCTTCAATGTCATGATAGTTGATTCTTTTAATGTATGCATTATTTAAAACCTGTCCTTTAGTCAAGAGCAAGGTGTTAAAATTACTGCTGTCGTACAATACAATATCTCTTGCTAATATCATGCCAGGCTTAAGATGCTTGTTAGTTATAAATAACATGATATACTCCGATTAGTAAAATTTATCAATTCCTGTTCAGTATAACATATATTTTGACATATTTCTACAATTTTTTGTAAATATTAAACAATTATTACCCGTATTCTCAGTTTATATTAATTATTATCATGAGTGAATAAAAAACGATAGTATTAATTATATAAGTTTTTTAAATATTCATCGAGTGAAAAGTGAAGCTGTTAATTGTTGACAAAGATTGTTCAGATATGTTTGCTTTCTTAAATTATAATAACAGTGTTTTAAATTTTATTAATAAATAAACAAAAACAGAAGTTTTGTTCTGCAAATTATCAAGTTATCCACAGCTGTGGATAGAATTGTTAACAACTTTTATTTTGGTAAAAACTAAGGATGGTTATTGTCAAGTGTTTTTTTTAGAATACATTAAAAAAAACGACATTGAAATTTCAACATATATCATATATAAGTTTTACACAGCTTATCCACCGTTGTGGATAAAGCAGTTAATTGTATACACAGTATAATTATTAAGTAAAATAAAAATGGTTGTGTTACATTATTCGACATTCATACAATTATATGTATTATATAATGTATTTATTCCTGAAATTCATTTGCGGCAAATGTAAAAGCAGTGCATGACTGTGCAGGAAAAATGAGCATAACAGGTATGGGGATATTCGGGGGAATATTGTACGAAACAATTTAAATTGTCGACAAATTGCAAAAAGGCGCGTAGGCGCCTTTTTGTCGTAAAAAAACGGCTGCTATCTGTTTATTAAGCCATCCTTAGGGCGGTAGACCTAAGGATGACAGATGCGAGCCATTTTTTATATTTTAATATGGAGGATTATAATTCGGGTTCTATCAGTCCGTAATTTTCATCTTTTCTTTTATATACAACATTTACTTCTTCTGTATCTGCATTTAAGAAAACAAAGAAATTATGTTTCAATAAGTCCATCTGCAGTATTGCTTCTTCTATGCTCATGGGTTTGATTGCAAATCTTTTGGTTTTTACTACTTTGAACTCTTGTTCATCTTCCATGTCAAGGGGTTCTATATTTTCAAATTTAATTGAATCACTTGAATGTTTTTTATTTTGAAGTTTAGTTTTGTGTTTTCTTATTTGCTGTTCTAAAGATTCAACCGCTTCATCTATAGCATTGTACATATCATCGGAAATTTCCTCAACACNNCTTTATGTAATTTCTTTTCGATGCTTAGCACTACTTTAGCTTCAATATTCTGTTGGAAAAACTTATCAAGTCTCCTTAATTTTTTTATTGCAGCCTCCTTTAATGCATCTGTGAGTTGCATGTTTTTAGCATAAATTGATATCTTCATGCAGTCAGCCCCTTTCAAGTTATTATTGTTATTATACTATACTTAAATATTACCCAAATATGAAGCAAATAAACAGTTAAAGATAAATTATTTATTTATATTTTACAAAGAATAAAATAACATGACAAAAATTACACCGGAAAGCAACATAAAGATAAGGACAAATTTCATTGAGGCATAAAAAAAAGATGTTTTCACATCTTATTCTGCAGTGTAAGCCGGCTGTTTCCTCGCCGCCATTTTTTTAAAGTTGGAAGCATATTCAAATATGGCAATGTACTTATCCACATAGCTTACGATCCATGCTTCTTTTGATTTTGGGAAACCGAAAGGAAACATGTGTGCCTTTATAATATTTTCTTCTTTTTCATTTAAGTCAAAATACTTGCTGGCATTGTCAAAAGCTATTAAAGGGTGTACAATTGCATGCTTTATTGAATCTGTTATAATCCTTAAGCTGAAACTCTTTTTAAATTTATATAGGAAAAAATCATGAAGCAGGGCTCCCCTGATTGTTGATTTCCAGTCTAAACCGTGTTTATATGCTAATTGGTACGCATAGAATGCAACCTTTACAGAATGGTCATATACGCTCTCGTCGTGATGTTTAATTTTCCTTATTTCCTGATACTGCTCATGCTCAATGATAGGTCGTGCAACTTCCATAAATCTATAATCAAAATACATCATCGTCATCCCTTTAATTTTATTTGCATTAAGCGTTTCCTTTAATCGATTATACTTTTTTATAATATTACGAAGAAACCAAAAATGCAAGCATTATATTATTTAAATTTATGTCTGTTTATGATGAATTTTCCATGCGGTATTTTCTATGTATTGTGATGGCAGCAAAGAAGATTTTCTGTCTAAATAATGAGATTGTCAGGTTTTCAATTTTTTAATAAAAAGATGAGAAATAAAAAAGTCGCTGAAACTCAGCGACTGTATATTTCGTAATTATTTTTCTATCTGTATTGAACTCCAATATAAGAGGATGGATTAACCACCGACCCGTACTTTCTCACCTCAAAATGAAGGTGAGGTCCTGATGCGACTCCTGTTGAGCCTACTGCTGCTATTACTTTTCCCTGATATACTTTTTCTCCCACGGAAACTAAAATTTTGCTGCAATGTGCATATCTTGTTGTGAAACCGCCGCCATGGTCTATGTCCACCATGTAGCCATAGCTGCCTGACCAGCCTGCATATGTGACAGTGCCTCCATCAGCGGCTTTAATAGATGAGCCGGCTGATTTCGCCATGTCCTGTCCTAAATGGAATCCTCCGCTTCTTGAGCCGAAACGTGATGATATATATGATCCGGGCAATGGATTGATAAAGTATCCGGTGCCTTTTTTCGGCGGTGGATCCTGAGTACCTGTTGTGACAAGTTCACTTACAGGCTTTGATATAACTTCTTCGGATACAACATCTTTTGCTAATTGAATACCATTTTGTTCTGTTACTATTGATTCTACTTCTGAAATACCGTATTCACCTTTTCTGTCAACAACTTTTTCGTCGTTAAACATATAAGAAACATACGTATATTCTGTTTCAAAAGGTGTTTTTTCTTCTTGCTTCACTTTCCTTTTTACCTGTATGTTAAGGAATGGTTTTGGAACTACTAAATTTAACTCGTCCCCGATCTGAATAAACTCAGGGTCTGAATCAGGATTTGCCGATATGAGGTC
>DMJQ01000148.1 GCA_003457065.1 Clostridiales bacterium | reverse complement strand
TAAAAAAATAAAAAATTTTTTCGATTATCCGAAAATACTAACATTTAAAGCATTATAAAAAATTTCCGCCGTTCTGAAAATGTTTTTATGAAATTAATATTTACAATAAACACAGTATAAACTTGCAATATTACATTTGTCGGAGCATTACTTTTCTATAAAATTATTTTAAGAATAAATTGAAAAATATGTAAAGCTTTGATATAATTATTTAGTATATTATTTTATTAAATTAGGGAAAATTAATTAGGTGACCAGCAAATGATAAAACATTTTTTAAAAGTTTTTTTTGCATCTGTTGTTTTTATTTCAGTCATTTTAAGCGTAACTGCTTTAGCATATATATTATTTGTAGATAAGGACATTGTTATCGGAACCATAAAAGATACAGGTTCGGAGCAGGATGAACATCTGGAATTTTATGAATCGAGCACATTCGATTACGACACCGATGTGGGTAAGGCCGCAAAGAACACTAAAAGGTTCAATGTACTGGTTGTGGGTCTGGAGGGATCAAGAACAGACACAATAATGGTGGCCAGCTATGATATGGAGAATAAAAAGGCTGATCTTATATCAATCCCGAGAGATACATATTATCCACGCGACGGACACGACAGTCCCGATTCAAAAAAAATAAATGCGGTATATTCTCAGGATGGAATTGATGGGCTTGTGTGTGCGGTTCAGAAAATTCTCGGAATTCCGTTGGAGAAATATGCTGTGGTTGATTATGATGCGGTTATATCCTGTGTGGATCTTTTGGGCGGAGTCGAGGTAACAGTGCCGTTCCACATGGTATATTCCGTNNGATATTCCTGAGGGAAACCAGATTTTAGACGGAAAACAGTCACTGAAGTTTTTAAGGTACCGAAAAGGATATGCAAATCAGGATCTGGGCAGAATAGAAGCACAGCAGCAGTTTATTAAATCTGCTGTAAAAAAAGCTTTGGGATTAAAGCTGCCTGCATTGATTAAAGAAGTATATTCCTATGTGGATACAAATATTAAAATTACCGACATACTCAGCATGGCAAATGATGTAATGGGATTTTCGACGGAAAATATCAGTTTAAGCACAATGCCGGGAGCAGAAACACCTTTGGAAGGCTTATCATTTTATATTATTGATGAAGACGGAATAAAAAGTTTTGTTGACAATATGTACGGCATTACAGATACCGAATCACAGGCAAATTAGTTTTCACTGAAACTGAAAGGCGGAACTATATATGAAACAATTCTTTAAAATATTTTTATTTTCATTTGTAATATTTTCATTAGTGGCAACAGCCGGAATATTTACATATGTTAAGCACCTTTCACCTGATGAAAGGGCGGAGACAGTTCCAAATGAAGATGAAAAAAATATTGATGAAGAAACGGACAAAGAATTTGACACACCTTTGGAAAGGGCAATGTATGAAAGCAACAGAATAAATGTATTGCTTGTAGGCCTTGAAGGAACAAGGTCTGATACAATAATGCTTGTTAGCTTTGACAAAGATACCAAGAAAGCAAATCTGATATCAATTCCGAGAGATACATATTATTACAGGGAAGGATACGGAAAATATTCCGAATTCCAGAAAATTAATGCTGTGTACGGTACGGAGGAAGAAGGCATAAAGTCGCTGATGAATGCTGTTGAGTATCTGACAGGGATTCCCGTAGACAATTACGCCACAATCGAGTATGATGGACTGAGGGCTGCGGTGGATGCAATAGGAGGAGTGGAGTTTGATGTCCCGTTTCATATGAGATATATAGATCCTAAGGACAAACCGCCGCTTGATATTAACATCCCTCCCGGAAAGCAGCTCATTAAGGGAGATAAGGCATTGGAGCTGTTGCGATTCAGAAAAACCAATTATCCGGGATACCGCGGATATCCCAACGGAGACCTGGGGAGAGTGCAGACTCAGCAGGAATTTATAAAGGCTGCGGTTAAAAAGGCTATGAGCCTGAAGCTTCCAAGCGTAATAAGTGCTGTGTATCCTCATATAAAAACAGATCTCACATTGACCGACATGCTGCTGCTGGGCAAGGATGTAATTGGATTCTCGACCGAAAATCTGGAAACCATGATGCTGCCGGGAACGGATAAGATGATGGGAGGACTGTCATTTTTCCTTGTCAATGGTGAAAAAACAACGGAACTGGTATATAATTTATATGATTTGAAATTGGCAGCAGATGCAAGCGAAGAAAACAAAACAGAAAAGACAACGGAATTAAATTAAAAACGAAGATTCTTCGATTACTTACTACTGTAATTGAAGAATCTTTTGTGCTATAAATGAATGGGGGATATTATGAATCAAAAACCAAAACCGCTAAAATCCGGAGACAGGGTTGCCGTCGTTGCTCCTTCTTCTGCAACAGATATAAAATCAGTTGAAAACGGAGAAAGAAAATTAAAGGCGATGGGATTAACTCCGGTGATGTTTCCGACATGCTATATTAATTACGGGCATCTTTCAGCTCCCGACACCGAAAGAGCGAGAGATACCAATGATGCATTTAAGGATGAGAGCATAAAGGGAATTATCTGTCTCAGGGGAGGATACGGAACTCCCAGAATATTGAACTTGCTGGATTATGAGATGATTGCCGCAAATCCGAAAGTATTTATGGGCTTCAGCGACATTACGGCTCTCCATGTGGCTTTCAACCAGCAATGTCGCATGACGACATTTCACGGACCCATGGCAACATCAAATTTTGTAAAATTTAAGAATGGCGATGTTTTGTTTGAGCCGTATACATACAACAGTCTCATAAAAAGCATTTTTACGAATGAACCTGCAGGAGAGCATAAAAATCCAAATGAAGAACCGTTGTACAGCTATTGCCGTGGAACTGCCGAGGGAGAACTGATTGGTGGCAACCTTACTCTTCTCGTTTCAACCATGGGCTCACCCTATGAGCTGGATGCGGCGGGCAAGATCTTGTTCATAGAGGAAGTTAACGAGCCTGTTTACAAGATAGACAGAATGCTGACAACGCTGTCTCTTGCGGGAAAGTTTGAACAGTGTGCGGGCGTAATATTCGGCACATTTGCCGGATGCCAGCGTGAGAAAAAAGCGTATGAAGGAGGGCTTGACTTAACATTGGAGGAAGTCATTCAAAATACAGTTGTGCCTTTTAACAAGCCGATTATTTTTAACTTTAAGGCAGGGCACAGTTTTCCGCAGCCGACACTGGCTCTTGGAACCAAGGTAAGAATATATGCTGACAGCAATACAGTTGTATTTTTAGAAAGCGGATGCAGATAATGACGAAATAATGGACAGGCAAAGAGAACTGCTGACAGTCAGTAACAGTCTACTTCACGACAGCGGCTGTGCAGTCAGAAGATTGCCGATACATTGTTTTGTGATAAACTGTGGCACAGACATATAAATTATAATCGGAGGAAATTATGGAGCCGTTACTTCGCGATACATACGCAGAAATTAATTTGGACAACATTGCATATAATATGCAGAAAATCAAAGAGATTGTGGGAAGCAAAGTGGCAATAGCAGCGGTTGTCAAAGCGGATGCTTACGGCCACGGAGCCGTTGAAATTGCACCCACGATAATGGATAACGGCGGAGATTATCTGGCTGTTGCAACCTTGACGGAAGCGCTGGAACTGAGGAATCATTACAGCGATTACAACATATTCATCATGGGATACACACCTGATGAATATCTGGAGTATGTGGTTAAAAACAATATCACACAGACTGTCTTTTCATTAAGGCAAGCTGAGATATTAAGTGAACTGGGAAAGAAGTATAATAAACTGCCAAAGGTGCAAGTAAAATATGATACGGGATTTAACAGGCTGGGCTATAGGGATTGCAAGGAGAGCATCGATGAGATAGACCGTATTTTTGACCTGAGAGTGGAAGTTGAAGGAATATTTTCACACTTCGCACTAACGGGAAAAGAGGAAGACGACATTCAATACAAGAAACTGATGAACGCCGTAAAACAGCTTGAGGCCAGAGGGAGAAAATTTAAGTACAGACATATTTGTGACAGCAT
This sequence comes from Clostridiales bacterium, assembly GCA_003457065.1. Lineage (GTDB taxonomy): Bacteria > Bacillota > Clostridia > Tissierellales > Sedimentibacteraceae > Sedimentibacter. The sequence continues at coordinate 3,013 of DMJQ01000148.1, read as the reverse complement.
TTCAGCCATTGATTACCCGCTGTACAGGCTTGACATGATACGTCCGGGCGCCATAATTTACGGTCTTAAGTCCTACAAAGATGATTCGGTGGTATTGAAGCAGGCTCTTACATTCAAAACTAAAATATACCACATTAAAACTCTTGAAAAAGGAGAGGGCGTAAGCTACGATTACCTGTGGAAGGCAGAGAAAAAATCCGTGGTAGGGACGCTTCCGTTCGGATATGCCGACGGATATCCGCGAAATATGAGGGACAGTGGCTATGTAACAATTCACGGAAAGAAGGCCCCCATCATAGGCGTAATCTGCATGGACCAGTGCATGGTTGATTTAACCGGAATACCTGAAGCAAAGGTGGGAGATGAGGCGGTAATCTACGGTGACGGCACAGGCAACACCGCCGACATCAACGAGATATCAAAACTTGCGGGCACAAACAAAAATGAAGTAGTGTGCAGGATAACAAGGAGAACACCGAGGGTGTACATTAAGGACGATAAAATTTTTAAAGTATTAAACTATTTATTGTAGGAGACATTATGGATATTCAAAAAAGGGTCAATGAAATATATCAGGAACTTGTTAATATGAGAAGGGATTTTCACAGGAATCCCGAGCTGAGCCAGAATGAGTTCAGAACGCAGAAAAAAATCATGGACTATTTAAATGAATGTGGAATAGAAAACTACGTGTGCGCCGAAACAGGTGTAGTGGGTGTGATAAGAGGAAGACATAAAGGAAAGACCGTTGGACTCAGAGGAGATATTGACGCTCTTCCTATAACTGAAAAAAACAGTCAGCCATATTGTTCGGTAAATCCGGGAGTCATGCATGCCTGCGGCCATGATGCCCATATAGCAATGCTTTTAGGTACGGCAAAGGTTCTTAGTGAAATAAAGGATAAGCTGAAAGGCACAATTTATCTTTGTTTCCAATCTGCCGAAGAAATAGGAAAAGGCGCAGAGCCTATCATCAATGCCCTTAATAAAAAAGGCGGCGTATCGGAATTTATAGGCCTTCATATATGGTCTTTGATAGACTCAGGAAAAATAGCTCTGATAGACGGCCCTGCCATGGCCGGCGTCCAAAGCTTTGAAGTTAAAATAACAGGGCAAGGCGGTCATGCTTCAAGGCCCGATTTATGCAAGGACCCTGTGAAACCGGCCTGTGACCTTGCTTTAAAACTATCTTCCATACCGGGAAATTTCTATGATGCATTGGATAACTCCGTTGTCCATGTGGGCATGGTAAAGGCAGGAACAAAATCAAATATCTTCCCTGATGATGCTCTTATTACAGGCGGGTGCAGGTTCTACAAAGACGGGGGAGCGGAAAAAATATTTTCACAGATTAAACGCATGGCAGAAGGCACTGCCTTAACCTACGGCGTAGAGGCAGAGGTATTTGACATCTCCCTTACGCCCCCCACTATCAATCACCATGAGCAGGTTATGAAAGCGAGAAAAATAGTAGAGCAAATGGAAGGCCTTGAATTAGACCTTGAACAGGAAAGGCTCGCAGCTTCCGATAATTTCGGAACCTATCTTCAAAGCTATCCCGGTTTTTATGGCCTTCTTGGCGCCATGAACAAAGAAAAAGGCGTTATCTGGCCCCATCATAATTCAAAATTTAACCTTGATGAAGATGTATTTGTAAAGGGTGTTGAATTCTTTGCAAATTATGTATATGAATTCTTAAGCAAATAAACAGGAGGTTCTTATGAAATACGACTTTGACAAAATCATTGAAAGAAAAGGCAGCTTTTCAGTAAAATGGGATATGCCCCCTGCCCCCTACCCTAAAGACAGTCTCCCTTTATGGGTGGCGGATATGGATTTTCAATGCGCTAAGCCTATTGTTGATGCCCTTCACAAAAGAGTCGACGAGCTTATTTACGGCTATACCTATTATGACAGCACAGAGCTTAAAAACACCGTAACAGGCTGGTATAAAAAAAGATATGAATGGGATGTTCCCGCTGAAGATATATTTTTCAGCCCTGGCGTTGTGCCTGCCGTTGCTCTTTTAATCAATATTCTTTCTGAAGAAGGAGACGGCATCGTTATCCAGCGCCCTGTTTACTATCCCTTTACTTTTAAAATAGAGCATAATAACAGAAAGGTAGTAAATAATCCTTTAATCTATAAAGACGGCAAATATACAATGGATTATGAAGACCTTGAAAGAAAGCTTTCCGCTCCTGAAAATAAAGGACTTGTTCTTTGCAGCCCTCATAACCCTGTGGGAAGGCTCTGGACGGAAGAAGAGCTTAAAAAAGTAATTGATATTGCTAAAAAGTATAATAAATGGATAATATCCGATGAAATCCATGCCGACTTAATAAGAAAGGGCCTTAAATTTATTCCTCTTTCAAAAATTGCAGGAGATTATAAAGACCAGATTATCACCTGTACGGCTCCTAGCAAAACTTTTAACCTTGCAGGCTTCCATATGTCAAACCTTGTTATTCACAGCGAAGAATATAAAAAAGCCTACTTAGACATATTAAACAACAAGCTTTCCGTAGGCGGCGTAAATCCTCTCGGGGTTTCCGCAATGATTGCCGCCTATACAGAGGGCGAAGAATGGCTTGACCAGGTTATTGACTATATTGACGCAAACGTGGATTACTGTATGGACTTTTTCAAAAAAGAGCTTCCGAAATCCGTGCCCATATATATTGAAGCAACTTACCTTTTCTGGGTGGACTTATCCGCCTATTGCAAAGACCCTAAAGCTCTCGAAGAAAAAATGGTAAAGGCCAAGGTTGCCCTTGACGAANNAAATAAATTTTGCAGCACCCTTTCTTTTTTATCCTAAACTAGGTTTTTATATTTGACCTCAGCTTTTCTTATGTTTTTTAATGCCTTCAGGCATTCTGAGGGTTTTGCTTAAATCCTGCTGTTCCTTTGCATTTTTAACATTATCGTTTAAAACATTCTTTTTATCCAATTAATCCACTCCCCTTGATAAATATAGCAAATTTCCTACAAAGAAGCAGCAAAAGCCTAT
>DMJQ01000059.1 GCA_003457065.1 Clostridiales bacterium | reverse complement strand
TTTTCCCGTTCCGCTTTCACCCGTTATCAAAACGGTATGATCCGTTAATGCAACTGTTTTTGCGGTGTTGATACATTCTTTCATAGCATGAGAGACGTGTATTATATCAGAAAAATTATATTTTGCATACAGTCCTTTTCTCTCAAATAACTTTTTCGCATTAATTTCTATATCTCTTAAATCCTTTTCGTTTTGAAAGATGATGCAGTAGCCCATTATTTCATCCATGAGCATAATGGGAGTTTTTTCAACGAAATATTGTGTTCCGTTCAAGACAATACCGTCTTTTGGCATAATTTCTTCCTGAAGTTTTGAAAAAATACCATTTTCCATCATGTCGGAAAGAGGCAGCATAGCACTGTTGCTTTTTATATCAAACAATGTCTTTGCCTTGTTGTTTGAAAAAAGTACAATATATTTTTCGTTTGTAACAATCAGGGCCGTCGGTGAATCATCAATAACACTGTTAAAAACATGATTTTTCANNTGTTATGCAGATTTTATAATCTTTGTACTTTGAATTATTCGGATCATTAGGATCAAAAGGAACCAGATTAATATGATTCATACCTAACTCATAAAGCGAACAAAGCGTCTGAACAGCCGTTTCATATGTGTCATTGACTACTAATACGTTTATATCTTCAGGAATTTGGAAAATTTCATGAAGATGTTGCTTTTTGATGCTTCTGTACATGGTTACGATATTGTTGTAATTAGTAATTGTATCTTTGAGAGAATACAGCATTTTTTCGTGTGTAATTATATAAGCATCCGCATCTATTTTAATATTTGCGTCGAGCTCAGATAAATAATAATTTTCGACAGTAATATAATTCTCAAATATTCTTTCAAGATTATCTTTTAAATATTTGATGACTTCCTGATTATCACTGTTATTATAAATAACTGCAACCTTTTTCATACTTGTCTCCATTATTGACAATCTACCGTTCATTATAGTAAGTGTCTAATTTAACAGGTCAGTTAAAACTAATTTATGACTGAATGTTTGCATCAATCAAAAGCGATGAATTAGGATTTAATGAGTTAAAACTCATTAAATCCTATTACTTGTTTATATAAAATAAATTTTTAAAAATTTTAACTTTTTAATTTATCCTTTGGAAAACCCGAGTATAGCATCTGACTCCCCATGCCTTGCCGTTTCTGATTAAAAATCGCATGGTGGTGCGCTGTTCATCCGGATTATCGGCAGTTCGTGCGCTAAAAAGAGTTTCTTCGCAGTGGTGCAACACTAAATCCTCATCATAATAATTTGCAAATAAATTTCCATCCTTGTCGGAAGTTACAATACAGTATGAAGGCACAGCTTCTCTGCTGATATAAGTGCCCACCACCGCTTCAGGCATGCTGAATTTCTTGCCTGAAGGAATTGCAAAAGCATGTGACTTTTCAAGGGGTAGTCCCAAAATCAAGTTATAGCAGGCCCAGGTAAAAGGCTCGGCAGAAACATCCCCCTGGTTGCACAAAGCTGCCATTGAATAGCCTCCCATTATTAATCCGCCGTGAGTTGAAACTCCATGAAGCCCTCCCGAATGCTCACATATTACTTTTCCATTCATTGTGCGTTTATTTAAACCAAAGCAGTAGAAGGGATAGCGCGTTTCGGGAAATTCACGGCCTATGAGGATTTCTACCGCTCTTGGATCGATTATTTGCTTTCCCTCAAATTTGCGGTATTGAGAAAGCATCTGATAATATTTTGTAACATCTTTGGCAGTGGATTTAACACATGCACAGCCTCGGTATGGCGGAAGAACAGACCATATCTGATCTGAATACAGATTTCCGTCATCGTCCAAATCAAACAAATCAGCAATATCGCCGTTAGCCAGAGCAGTGGCCTCTTTTCCATCCAAATCCAACACTGTGCGAGTCATTCCAAGAGGCTTGAAAATTCTTTCACTGAGGAATTCCTCAAGAGGTATTCCGGCTGCCCGATCAACAACATAGGAAAGAATCGCATAAGTATCATTTGAATAGCTCATGCATTCACCGGGAGCACCCAGCGGTTCGTATTCCCCGCTATCAGCAATATAATCTATGATATTTTCAATTGTATCCATTTTATTCGGAGCGCTTTCTCTGAGCTTGCGAGATGCTTCCATATCTCTTCCGGGAGTATTCATTACGATGGACCATTCCAATGGAGGAATAGGTGGAATTCCTGCTGTATGCATTGCCAAATGCCGCAATGTCACACTTTCTTTCGGAGTTCCGGGAATAGAAAACTGCGGAAAATATTTTATTACAGGGTCTGAGAAACTTAGCTTTCCTTCGGTTTCTAAAATTGCACAAGCAAGTGCTGTCATAGACTTGCTCATGGATGCAATTCCATAAACCGTATCGATTCCTGCAGGCTTAGTTTTCGCAGAATCACAATAACCATAACCCTTTTCAAAGATGACACCTTCAGGCCCTCTTATACATACTGTCAGACTTGGATATTGTTTTTCTTCGAATAGTTTTTTTAAATAATCATCAAGTTTTTTTATATCATACATACAATCACCTTCCCTCACTTAAGTTTTGACGTTTAAGCAAATAGTACAACAAAGGAAGTTCACTGTCAATAAATATATTCTATGGAATATTGCACTAAAAATCTGGCATAAATATTGCATATATATGTATAATTCTGAAGTCATCTTTGTCTTATAACGATAATATGTATTAAAGAGAGGATGACCGCGCTTTATTTGAAAACATTTTCATATTACTAAATGGCATAACATGAAAGGAGATAGTTTTTATGCGAAACTACATAATAAAAAGATTGGGAGTCGGAGTATTGCTGCTTTTTTGCGTATCATTCCTGGTTTTCAGCATGTTGTATCTGATGCCGGGCGATCCTGTGACTCTCATGGCAGGACCTCTTGTGAAAGTCGAAAACTTAGAGGGGTTAAGGCATGAGTATGGTCTGGACAGACCTTTGTTGGTACAGTACTTTGATTGGTTGTCACGCATTGTTTTTTCGGGTGATTTTGGTATTTCATATAAATACAGAATAGATGTTTGGTCACTGCTTAAAAATTGCATACCCATAAGTCTTAAACTTACAGTTACAACTCTGATAATAAGCACTATTGTAGCTATTCCACTGGGATTAATCTGTGCATACAAAAAAGACAGCCTTTTTGACCGCATAACAGTGAACACCACTTTGATTTTTACTGCCATACCTTCGTTCTGGCTGGCAGTGCTGCTTATGTTGGTTTTTGCGGTCCAGTTGAAGTGGTTTCCTCTCAGCGGCTATGAGTCTTGGAAAAATTATGTGATGCCCATAACCACAGGTGTAATAGGAGGCTTAGCCGGCACCATACGTTTAACCAAGTCAGAAGCGCTGGATGTTCTGCGTGAAAAATATGTGACTACGGCATATGCAAAAGGATTGGACAACAAGACGGTACTGACAAGACATGTGCTTCGCAATTCATTAATTGTAATTACAGTAAACTTATTCATGTCATTTCCATGGTTGATTTCGGGATACATAATCATCGAAAAAATCTTCGGAATACCGGGCATGGGAAATTTAATGATAACTTCCATCATTCAACAGGATTTTAACGTTGTACAGGCATGCATACTGATTATTACCGTGCTGACAATCATTTGTAACATACTCAGTGATATAGTTCTGGGAATTTTAGATCCGCGAATCAGAATTTCCGTTACTGGGGGTGAAAAATAATGAATTATAGTCCGTCCAAAGAATTTTTAAGTTCATGCTGTAAAAATAGAAATTTTATAATCGGCTTTGTAATTGTATTGAGCGTAATTGTTTTCGCGATATTCGCCAATCAAATTGCTCCGTATAATTATGATGAAGCACACCCTGAAGATATTCTGGTAGCTCCTTGTCACGACTACATATTCGGCACAGACAACATGGGCAGAGATTTATTCAGCCGTATAATTTACGGAAGCAGAATTACATTGCAGGTTGCTGTATTAGGCGCAGGGCTTCAGTTGGTATTTGGTGTTACCATAGGTTTGATCTGCGGCTATTTTGGAGGATTGGCAGACAGGTGTCTGACTTTTGTTGCTGATCTGACCTGGTGTATTCCCGGAATGATTATGGCGCTTGCCGTTGTAACGGTCATAGGTACGGGGCTCACTAACGCTATAATTGCCATTGCCATAGTAAACTGGGCTTCGTATGCCAGAATGGTGCGAGCCAAAACAATGTCAATAAAAAACCAGGCATTTATAGAAACAGGTATATCCTTCGGAGAAAACTCTGCATCCATAATGCTCAGGTACATCCTGCCCAATATTGTTCCGGTTTTAATCGTAACAGTTTCCATGCAATTACCCGGTACCATTATGTCAACTACAACCCTCAGCTTTCTCGGAGTCGGTTCACAGCCGCCGTCACCCGACTGGGGACTTATGGTTTCTGAAGGAATTAATTTTATATCCGNNCATGGCTTTGTATCTTTCCCGGACTGGCATTAGTTTATACGGTATTTGGTTTTAATGTTCTGGGTGAAGGTCTTCGTGACTTGCTTGATCCAAGAATGAAGTCGCAGTAGAAGGAGTGCATATGAGCGAAGAATTGTTAAGATTAAATAAATTATGTGTGGATTACAAGGTTAAGGATGGATATTTATCCGCAGTAAAAGACGTTTCTTTTTCAATAAACAAAGGTGAAATCTTTGCGATTGTTGGTGAATCCGGATGTGGCAAATCAACAATTGCACATTCTATCTTACACCTGCTGCCTGAACACAACGAAATAATTAAAGGAAATATATTCTTTAACGGAGAAGACATAAACCAGTATACGGATAAGCAGCTTGAAAGCATTCGCGGAAAAGAAATAGGAATGATTTTCCAAAATCCCATCGATTCACTCAATCCTGTTTATACCACCGGATTTCAGGTCGCTGAAGGGATTATGCTTGATAATGTTTCAAAGACAGAAGCATGGAATAGAGTCATAAAATTATATAATGACGTTAAGATGCCTGATGCAGAAAAGCGTGCTCAAAGCTTCCCTCACGAGCTGTCGGGAGGAATGAGGCAGCGTGTCATGATTGCCATGATGCTGGCAAGGACACCGAAGCTCCTGATTGCGGACGAACCAACCACGGCACTTGATGTTACTATTGAAGCGCAAATTTTAAATATCATAAAAAGCTTAAGAGATGAATACAACACTGCCGTTATGCTGATAACTCACAACTTCGGACTTGTTGCTGAGGTTGCCGACAACGTTGCAGTAATGTATGCCGGAGAAATATTAGAACAGGGAACGGTGTTTGACATTTTCGATAATCCAAAACATCCTTATACAAAATTGCTGATGAAAGCTTTGCCGAGAAAGACTAAAAAAGAAGGCCGTTTGCAGACGATAGACGGCAATGTCCCAAGATTAACCAATGACAAACCCGGCTGCAGATTCGAAAACAGATGTCCATATGCCATGGATATATGCAAATCAAACGACGCAGAAAAAATAATGGTTACAGAGTCCCATTCATTTAATTGCCACATGGGAGGAGTTGATAAACAATGAGTGAAGCGGTAATCGAATTAAATAATTTAAAAAAATATTTTACAATAAACAAGGGTATTACAAATAAAAAGATTTATGTAAAAGCAGTTGATGGTGTTACTCTTACCATAAACAAAGGCGAGATTGTCGGTTTGGTTGGTGAATCCGGAAGCGGAAAAACAACGTTGGCAAGAGTGCTGTTAAATCTTACAAAACCTACAGACAGCCATGTTATATTTAACGGAGTAAATCTTTCAAAGGCTACCCGCAAGGAAATGAAAAAATTTCGCACGGAAGTTGCGGTTGTTTTTCAAGACCCGGCATCAAACCTGAATCCGCGTGATACGGTTATGAATTCTATCATGAGACCTCTGATACTGCACGGCACCCCGAAGAAACTGGCAAAACAGAAAGCAATGGAATCTTTAGAACTTGTCAAAATGGATTCAAGATATCTCAACAGCTATCCTCATCAATTGTCTGGAGGACAGCTGCAACGTATCGCCATTGCACGGGCGCTGGTTCTTAATCCCAAAGTAATGATACTGGACGAACCGACATCAGCCCTGGATATTTCAGTTCAGGCTCAGATATTGAATTTGCTTCTTGACTTGCAGGAAAGTTTAAACCTCACATACCTGGTTATCACCCATGATCTCAATGTAATCAGGTATGTAAGTGACAGAGTGGCAGTTATGTACCTGGGCAAACTGGTGGAATTCGGCCCTACCGAAGAAGTAATAAAAAATCCGAAGCATCCGTACACAGAAGGTTTGATGGCGGCATCTCCGATACTGGATCCCCACGACAGAAGCAAAGAGAAATATTTAATGCAGGGAGACCCCGGAAGTTTGATTAATCTGCCGACAGGCTGTCACTTTCACCCCAGGTGTCCTTACGCAACTGAACATTGTGTGAATGAAATGCCTCACAATATTATACTTTCAAACAGGCATCAGGTATCCTGCTTCAAATATATGTCTGCTGTGAAAAATATTTAATATTAGATAGTTAAACTATCATATATTATAAATTCATTAAATATGAGGAGGAAGTAATGAAAAAAAACAAGATACTCACGCTTACTTTAATTGTTGCTTTAATACTTTCAGCGGCAGGTTTTACAGGATGCAGTAAAAGCACAGGGGCTGACGGAACTGCAGGAGGAAAGACGCTGATAATTCAAGACTCTGCATGGGAAGGCGTAGATCTTTTCCAGGTATCTTCATGGAACGATATGCAGTGTTTGCTGGCAGACCCTATTCTTGAAAAGGATCCGAAAACAGGAGATATGCTTCCCGGAATTGCTTCGGAATCTAAGTGGAGCGAAGACGGTCTCACATGGACTCTCACTTTTCCTGAAGGAATGAAATATTCAACAGGCGAACAGGTTGAACCGGAGGATTTTATAGCAAGTGTTGAATATGGTCTGGAAATCAGCCCATATGCTGATGGATACAGAGCAATTGAATCGATGGAAGTTGACGGACGCAATGTTATTGTACATCTGAGTGAATATCAGGCAGATATGCTTTATAATTTTCAGAGCGTTTTCGTAGGCATGATCGACAAAGATGAAATTGAGAACATGTCTGCCGATAAAAAACTCTGGGGATGTCATCCTTACGGAGCATATTATCTCGATGAATACCAGCCTGGCGCATATGCAATACTGAAGGCCAATGAAGGCTACAAAACCAACAACCCCATGCTGAAGAATCAAGGACCTTCTCCGATAAAAACCATAAAAGTGGTATTCTCCGGTGAAAGCTTTACATTTGCCCAGGGCGTTCAAAACGGTGACTACGATGTTCTTGCAACAGTGCCTTCTGAATATTATGATGAACTGAAAAAAGCAGAAAACATTGATATGTTTGAGGCTTATGGTGCTGAAGTCAACTACGTCGAACTTAACATGACCGATCCTCTTTTCCAAGACATCAACATTCGCAAGGCCATTATCCATGCTATAAGCAGAGACAATCTGGCAAAATATTTAAGTGAATTTGAAACACCGGCACACAGCTTAATATTGAGAAAGTGCCTTAACTATTCAGAGGAAGCCGTAAATTATTATGATTCCAATTACGGATACGATGCCGGATTATCAAAGCAGTTGCTGGCCGAAGCCGGCTGGACAGATACAAACAATGATGGGTTTGTAGACAAAGACGGGAAAAATTTTGTATTCGAATTTGACTGCAGAGATTCCGAAACAGCAAAGAAAGTTGCGCAGTCTCTTCAAATTGATTTGAAAGCAGTCGGTATTGACATGCAAATAAAGACGCAGANNGCAATTTCCAGATGGCATACTTAGGATTGGGCTGGTCAGAGCCATTTTTGCTGGTTGATAATTTCTGCAACAGAAATGTCGAATGCACTAATCCGGATCCTGAAAACTACAACGCAATGGTTACTAAAGCCCGAAAGACAGTTAATTATGATGAAAGAACCGAACAAATCACTGCTATTCAGAAAAAACTCTTTGATTACTGCACAATTGTTCCCCTTGTTGATAACAACGGATATCGCTGCTGGAGATCCGAAATACAGGGAATTGCACATACACCTACCGGAGGCTTCTACCTGGGCGACGTAGTCACCGATGCCGACGGAAATTTCAGGAATGTCAAGTAGTACAAAAAATTTTTAGCATAAAGCAAGAGGAATGACCTCTTGCTCTTATTTTTGTATTCCTAAACACGTTTCAGAACTTTTTTTAAAATAACGGTATTGAAGCCGCAATGAATCCCGTTTTATGTAAGATATCGCAAACAAATAAATTGATGAATTAACTGTGATTCTAAGTTTATAAATAATCCCTCAATCCTTTGACTTCCTTGTCCAGATATCCCACTGTAGTCTTAGCATGGTACAGCGAGCTAATGATTGCTTCTTCAACAGCTTCTACGGAAGCCTCAAAAACCTTGTCTATGTTATCGTCAAAAAACATCCTTGTATCAATAATATCTTTATGGCTGTAGTGAGGAACGCGATTTGCGGTGGTAAAAGCTATGGCTACATCTCCGCTTCCATTGCCCATATAGGAACCTGTTCTGCCAAGAGATATGGCAGCGCGTTTAGCTACCCTTTTTAATTGCCTTTCAGAAAGAGGAATGTCTGTTCCTATAATTATAATAATTGAGCCTTCATCCTTTTTCATGTCCTGGATTTCTTTTATTCTGACACCTATATGTTCTCCTCCGATTGTCAGATTCCCGGTGGAACCGAAGTTGGACATCACCAAGGCACCTATGGTATATTCTTCTCCGTCTACATCTAAAAGCCTCGAGGATGAGCCCAACCCGCCTTTAAGACCAAGGCAGCACATTCCTGTTCCGCTTCCTACTGCCCCTTCTTCAAAAATCTCTGAAGGAGAATTCAGAGCCTTAAAAACATCATCCTCTGTTACGTGAAGGCCGCGAATATCATTTAATCTTCCGTCATTGCATTCCGTAACCAGACAATTAACGGTTCCCGTTGTAATACCTATATCTTTGTTTTGTTCCAGCATATACTTAGTCAGTGCTGTCGCTGCCGTTCCCACACTGAAAGTATTAGTCATGATTATTGGCGTTTCAATTGTCCCCAATTCTTCTACCTGCATCAGTCCTATACTTTTTCCGAACCCGTTCAGAACAGCTGCCGCCGCCATGACTTTATCCCGGAAAATATTGCCCCCATGAGGAAAAATCACCGTAACTCCGGTATTGACATTTTCTTTTTGCAGAGTAACATTTCCCACTCTTACTCCATTTACGTCCGTAATCAGATTTTTGCTGCCTTTCTTATACTTTTCATACAGATTTAAGCTGCTGTTGCTTGGTAAACCCATAATTGCTCCTCCTAAATTATAATTATCGTATCGGTACACTTTATAAAATATATAGCAATTATTATGCCAATTATGTGCAGAGAAGAAATGCTAAATCCTTTGGATATAAATCTTACCTTCCTAAAAGAATCAAAGGAAAAACTAAATTAACTTTTATTTACAATGCATGATTTAATGATTAATTCATATTCCATCCTATTTAATCCGATTGACTGCAACATGTTCAAAACCAATAAAATAAAAGCGACTCGGAGTAAAAATACAGAAAGCCCGACCTAAGTCAAGCTTTCTGTTCATTTTTAAATCATTAAATTAAAAGCTCCGCAGTATTATCAAAAAACCGTTTCGGCATTTTCCTCTGATTCTAAGGCATCATTATTTCTGTCCACTTCAACCTTGGATATTCTGTCAAACTTTTTCTCAATCTTATTGGATGTAATATTGATTTTATCCACATCATCGGAAACCCTTTTAATATCCTTGGCAAGGGAGTCCCACCTGTCCTTGTAGAGTTTGAAATCTTTTCCCAGCTTGTTAAGCTCTTCATGTATTATTCCCGCATATTTCTCCCTCTCCAGGTTTCTCAGCACTACCTGAACCGTGGACAACACAGACATCAGCGTTGTGGGAGATGCCATCCAGACCTTTCTGGTTCCGGCATAATCTATTAAGTCCTGATGATATGCATTTATTTCGGCAAATATTGCCTCTGCCGGCAGAAACATTATTGCCTGCTCAGAGGTCTCGCCGTCAATTATGTACTTTGATGAAATATCGTTAATATGCTTTTTAACGTTGGTTTTAAAATCCCGTTCATATATTTTTCTTTCCGGCTCGGATATGTTTTTGTCAATCATGCGCTGATAGTTTTCAAGAGGAAACTTTGAATCGACGCAGAGCATTCCCACAGGCTCGGGAATGTGCAGTACCGCATCGGCTATGGTACCGTTAGTGAGCTTCTNNACTTCTTTTGCAGTTCGTAGGTTTTATTGTTGTTTTCTCCGAACACCGATGTAAGTATATGATTGAGCTGTACCTCTCCAAACGTACCCCTGCTTTTTTTATCTGTTAAAACATCCTGCAGCGATACAATATCAGTTGACAGACTGTCTATTTTTTTCTGCGCCTCATCTATTTTTGAAAGCCTCTCCAGTATGTTTACAAAAGTCTTATTTGTTTTTTCAAATCCTTCGTTAAGCCTTTCCTCAACCCTCATGTTGATCTTGTCCAGGTTTGAGCCAACCTTTTCCATCAGCGATGAGAAATTTTCATTCAGAGTCTTGGATGTCTGACCACTGAAGCTCATAAACGCTTCAGTCATTTTGTTGGTGCTGTTTTCCAGCCTTTCAACTGTTTCCAGCTTGTTTGAAAGTATCTCCTTAAGCTGCTGCTGCTCCGAATCGGCTATTTTTTTGGCAACAATATCTATTAAATTCATGTTGTTCTGGCTCAAATTTACTTTCATCTCAGAAATTATGCTGTTCCCCATTTCCTTATTTGATGATTTGACCAAGAACAATATATTTATTATTATTGATATTACAAGCAAAGCAATAATTAAAATTTCCATGTCAGCCTCCTTTTCTTTAATAAATATAACCCACAACCGAACATTTGTCCACCAAAATTTCACAAAATTGCGCACTCCATGGAATCCGAAGTATGCAATTAAAATGCAAAAAAAGAACGGCCGGACCGTTCTTCGTATTCTGTAATTTCAACACATTAAATAAGATTCTCTTTTACCAGCACTTCTGCTATCTGAACCGCATTTGTTGCCGCGCCTTTTCGTATCTGGTCGCCACAGCACCATAATACCAGTGAATTACTGCTGCTTATGTCTTTTCTTATTCTTCCCACATATATTAAGTCCTGACCTGATGTATCAAGAGGCATCGGATATTTTTGGTTTGCAGGATCGTCAACCAGTTTTACTCCTTCCGCATTTGCAAGAAGCTCTCTTGCCTTTTCCGGAGTTATTTCCTTTTCGGTTTCTATTGTAATTGATTCGGAGTGGCTTCTGTAAACAGGAACTCTCACACAAGTACAGTTCACCTTTAAATCCGGATTGTGGAATATTTTTCTTCCTTCATTCTGCAGCTTCATTTCTTCCTGAGAATATCCCATGTCGTCAAAACCGCCTATCTGAGGTATTACATTGTAAGCAATCTGGTATTGGAATGCTTTTATATCTACGGGATTTCCCTCGCTTATATTTTTTATCTGCTGATCCAGTTCCTTTATTCCGTTAACTCCTGCTCCGGACACTGCCTGGAACGTCGAAACAACCATCCTGTTGATTTTGGCATATTTATTCAGCTCATTCAATGCTGTCAGTGCAATAATTGTTGAACAGTTAGGGTTTGCTATTATTCCTTTGTGATTTTTAGCATCAGACCCATTTACCTCCGGAACTACCAGCGGCACGGTTTCATCCAGTCTGAATGCCGAAGAATTGTCAATAACAACGGCACCTGCCTTAACGGCAGCCGGAGACAGTGCTTCGCTTATATTATTTTCGGCTGCACACAAAACAACATCTATATTTTCAAATGAATTTTCTGTCGCTTCTTCGATAACGTATTTTTTCCCCTGGAATTCCATTTCTTCGCCTGCGCTTCTCTTGCTTGCCAGCAGTTTTAATTCATTGTACGGAAAATTTCTTTCTCCCAAAATTTTGAGCATTTCCTGGCCGACTGCGCCTGTTGCTCCTAATATTGCCAAATTATACTTTTTCATGCTAACTCCTNNCCATATATTTATAATAATTAGATTCCGTTTTTATATATAAAATTCATTATAACAATTAATTTACCTTTGTCAAGCTTTTTGTTTATAGTTTAATTACATAAGTTTGTATTTCACGCACATATCTCTTTATATGTATCGCCGTGAAGAGAGAATGCATTCTTCTTATAACATAGGGAACGACATGTGCCGTTCCCTTAATTTCAAGTTACTGATTGTCTGAAGTATCAAAATCGCTTTTTATTTTCCAGATATTATTTTCTTTTACAGCATTCCACTTCACATTGTCTTTTTCAATTATTTGTTTTGTTTCACCGTTTTTCACTTCAATTTTGTAGTATAGATCAACAGTTGCCAGTTCCTTATTGCCCGGGTCAACTTCATAGCCGTACACCTTGTAATTTAACAGTTTAATGTCTGAAACAGCCTGAAGCTGTGCATACTCGTCAAACTTCTTCACTCTGTCATTCACTGGTGTCATTAAATACATATAGCTGTATCTGTCCTGAAGCATTCCTGATAAAAATTTGTCTGCAGCATCTGCCGGTGTTTTTTCTTTGTAGTCAAGTTCGCCCTTATCCAAAGGATATGTTGCAGCAACTTCGGCATCTGTAGGCATAAATGAATATGGGTCGTATGAGTTTGCCGGATTCCAAATCATGTATCCGGTAACACCAAGTTCCTTTGCCGCAATTATCTGGTCTCTCACCTTGCCGGGTCCGTATTCTATGCCTGCCCAGTCAAAATCCTGAATCCACGGTCTTATAACCGGCGGCTTTTCCATAGATGCATTTTTTTCAATTGCTTCTTCCATTGCTCCTTTCACAACCAGGTACGGGTGTGCGTTTGGGTTTTCAAGATTGTACCAGCCCGTCGAGTAGTGGCTTGGATAAACCATCGGTGCCAGGTTGTCAACATGCTCACCCATGAGAATCCATGTCTGCCCTATGTCTTCCGGATAATCATCCCATGTCCTCGTTATGATGCCGAATACGTCCGCTCCTAAATTCACATTGTACGGCTCAAGCTCTTTTCTTGCATACTCCAGGAATTCCGCAACTGCTTCATCCTTGTCTCTATCGTTCCTTCCCGGAAATTCCGTTATGGGATTATATTTTTTTGCTCCGTCCGGAAATCTCACATAATCGAACTGAATTTCATCAAATCCTAATAAAGCTGCTTCTTTTGCAATTGCCACATTGTAATCCCACACATACTTATCGAAGGGATTAATCCACGGTATGTTTCCGCTGTTGGGATCAAGCCATGTTCCTCCGGATTTCAACTGAATGGAATGATCAGGGCTTTGTACCGCAAAGTTTTTATCTTTAAATGCAACAATTCTTCCTATGGTATAAACATCATATTCTTTTAAAACCTTAAGTATGCTTTTTACATCTTCTATTGGAATCGGAGTGTTTTCATTCAGCTTCTGGACCGCTTCCACATTGCTTTGGTAAGTTATGAATCCATTGTCATCCTTAACGTTTATTACAAGCCCGTTAATTTCCGTTCCAATGGCAATTCCTATAATTTTTTCAAACTTATTTGCCTTTTCGGCAGCCGCGGAAAGCTCTTTGGCTTTTAAGGTGTCATTTTCAGCCAGTGCTTTCACGTACGCACCGTAGGCATCAATATTTTCCTTGTTCAGAGTATTGCCTGCAGTGTATCCGGTAGCATACAATGCCTTAACGTCAAGATTTTTCTTTTCATGTTCCTCTCCGATGGGAATCAGTGGTACATAGAATTCGCCAAACTCTTCCTTGCGCTTTTCCTCCAGCTCTTGTCTTTCGGCTGTTTTTCTTTCTAATTCCTGCTGCGCCTTTTCTTCATCCGTAAGCTGAGGGACTTCCGCTTCTGATTTATTTGTATCATCCTCGGGTATGGGTGTGTTTGCATTGACCTGACCTGCACATCCGGTCAATGCTGCTGTTAGTAATAATATCATTATTGCCTTTTTTGTCTTATTGAACATAGATCCTCCTGATATGTTGTAGATATGTAAACCATACCCATATTATGTTTATTATTTTCATGCATAAAAATATGACTATTTTAGAATAATTTTAACATAAATATATCTCACATTCAACAAACAATACATGGATTTTAATGTTACACATATGTATATTTTAACAAAATTGTCTGCGAAACACAAATGTATCCTGTTTTTACAGGTCATATCTTTGTTATAATCGTAATAAAAAATTATTTCTTGACATTAATTTTCGTAAAATATATAATTTTTTTAGCAAAACATAAGGAGGTTTTTATGCTAACTGCAATAGTAGGAATCAATTGGGGAGATGAAGGCAAGGGCAGAATGGTTGATTTACTTGCCGCTGATTATGATGTTGTGTGCAGGTATCAGGGAGGCAACAACGCAGGTCATACGGTGGTCAACGAGTCAGGCAAATTTATACTCAACCTGCTCCCTTCAGGTATTTTAAGGCCTGAAGTCGTAAATATAATGGGAAATGGTCTGGTTATCGACTTAGAACACCTCCATAAAGAATTAAAAAATCTGAGAGACGCAGGTATTAAAATTACACCTGATAACTTAAAGATCAGTGACAGGGCGATTATCTGTCTTCCATATCACGTTAAACAAGATGTGTTGGAAGAAGAACGATTGAAAGATATGAAATTCGGTTCCACAAGAAGAGGTATCGCACCTGTTTACGGTGACAAATACCTTAAAAAAGGTATCAGAATGGGTGAGCTGCTTGACAAGAGAGCTCTGAAAAAACATGTTGAGCAGGTTGTTGAGTGGAAAAACCTCACCATAAACGGCGGATATAAATCGATAGAATTTTATGCCGATGATATGTACAGTTGGCTGTTAAAATACGGTGAAGAGCTTGAAAAATATATAACTGACGTTGGTTTATACCTTAACGATGCCGTAAAGGCCGGAAAACAAATATTGTTTGAAGCACAGCTGGGCGCATTAAAAGACATAGATTTCGGTATTTATCCGTATTCGTCTTCATCATCTCCAATTGCCGCCTACGCTCCCATAGGAGCATGAGTTCCGGGACAGAAGCTCGACAATACAATAGGTATTATGAAAGCTTATTCTTCTTGTGTGGGAGAAGGACCTTTTACATGTGAAATGTTCGGCGAAGAAGCAAAAGCCTTAAGAGAAGCAGGCGGCGAATACGGAGCCGCAACGGGACGTCCGCGAAGAGTCGGACCTTTTGATGTTGTCGCATCAAAATACGGTGTAAGGGTACAGGGTACTGATGATCTGGCACTGACCAAGCTTGATGTTTTATCTGCCATGGATAAAATACCAGTTGTTACCGCTTACGATATTGACGGAAAAATCACAGAAGAATTCCCAATGGGTATGGATCTGGACAGAGCAAAACCGGTTATTGAATACATGGACGGCTGGAAATGCGATATTGGAAAATGCAGAAAAGAATCCGATCTGCCAAAGGCTGCGTATGACTATGTGAAATATCTCGAAAAAAAAGTAGGATGCCACATCAAATATGTATCCGTAGGTGCAGAGAGAGAAGACTATTTAATAATGAGCTAATCTGCCGGCTGAGCAACGGATAAAAAAACGACCCTTTGGTCGTTCAATACAATCAATGTTATCTGTTGCTCAGCATGTTACTTTCGTTTCAGCTTAGGCTTTAAGTTGTACTCATAGCTGCTGATGAATAAGGTAAACGCGTAATCGTAAACAAGNNGATCTTATTGAAAGTTAAAAAGAAGCCGAGAATGCACGAGGCAACGTAAAATAAAAGTCCGCTTCTGCCGCCGAACTCAACTATTACAATTCCTACGATCAGGGCTGCCCCGGCCAATAAAATCAGCGTACAAGTTTCTATAACGGATGAAAGTATTATAAACAGCTGGTTTAATCCCAGCAGCACCCCAAGATATGCTACATCCCTGCTTTTTAGCAGCATGAAATCAGATCTCCTCCCATGCATTCACAGCAGCAGTCTGCACAGATGAGCTGCATACAGCAGTCACCACTGGAATTGCTGCTTCCGTAATTATATGATCTCTGCCTGTAAGTATTCTGCATATTTAA
>DMJQ01000043.1 GCA_003457065.1 Clostridiales bacterium | reverse complement strand
TACACGACGCTCTTCCGATCTCTTTTCAAGGGGCAGGTAGCTTTTTAAAATATATTTTGATGAACTGAGTTCTGCATTTTTTAAAACAATCCTGCCATACGTGCCTTGTTTTAATGTATACACATAACCTTCAAGCTTCTCCTCCACTGCCTTGTAACCCACCACGATTCTTTCTGCTGCCGCCGTGGGTGTGTGGCAGTATATGTCTGCCACGTAATCGGTCAGCGTCCTGTCTGTTTCGTGGCCGATGCCTGTTACCACAGGAACCTTGGAGTTATAGACCTCTTCCGCCAAGTTCAGATCATTGAAAACGTTTAAGTCCTCGAAGCTTCCCCCGCCTCTGGATATTAATATCACGTTTGTTTCATTTTTATTGAAAAACCTCAGTCCGTCAATGATGCTTTCTTTGGATTTCTCGCCCTGCACCAGTGTATTGTAAATAATAATTTCAAAATCACCTTTTACGCTTTCGAAAGTCTTTAAGATATCTCTTATGGCTGCACCCGTCTTAGAGGTAATTATCCCGATTTTTGCAGGATATAAAGGAATGTCTCTGTGCCTGTCAAACCTGCCTTCGGCCTTAAGCTTTTCTTTCAGCGCTTCCAAATCGGCAAGCAGTTTTCCCAGGCCGACTCTTTCGACGTTTCTCACAACCAGCTGGCACGTTCCTTTTGCCTCGTATATGGAAAGCTCTCCCTCTGCTATTACTTTGTCTCCGTTTTTAGAAATATTGTCGGCAAAAAAAGCAACACAATTAATGCATGACACCTCATCGCACAAGGAAAAATAAGTATAGCCTGTCTTGCTTATACGTATGTTGGATATTTCCCCTTCTACTCTGAGATTGTTTAAGATTGAGTTGCTCATCAAATATTTTTTTAAGTATTGATTCAAAACTGATACTTTAATTGGTTTTAATTTCATTGTACCACCTGTCTATAATGGGAAGGAATGAAACTCCCACGGCATTATCAGATGAATTTTCTTTTGCGGGAAGAATGATTTTGAATTCATTATTTAATTTTTCCAATACACGTCTTCGGATTATTCCGTTGGATGCAACGCCGCCGGCAATAATTACGGTATCGAAATAATAACTTGTTTTTACGTGCTTTATTATATGTAAAATGCAGTCCGCAACATATTTAAACAGTGAACTGATAATTGATTCTCTGCTGTATTTATCTGAAAGATACAGATTTTTATAATAGTTTTCCATGCCGGACAGATTAATATAAGATTTCCCGCTGATTGCGGGCAGTTTTATATTCTCGGAATCCGGATTGCCCTCTAAATATTTTTCCATGTGCATTCCGCACGGAAATGGAAATTCCATCAATGTGCCCACCCTGTCAATGAGCTGTCCGAATGTAATGTCCATGCTGCCGCCGACAATAACCGCTTCATAGCCCTTTGCTGCTTTTTTGGCACTAAGAAATTCCGTGGTTCCCCCAGATATGTGAACGGCAAGAATATTATCGGTTATCTCCTTGTAGTTATCTGTCAAGGAAGCGGCTATGTGATTTTCCTGGTGGGAATATTCCACATATTTGCAGTTTAATGTTTTGGCGATTGTTTTTCCGAAATTCTGTCCCACCGTAAACACCGGCATGTAAGAGCCCTCAACATTTCTGGGCCTTGAACTCACAGAAACAACCTTTATATTTTTTAAATCCGGTTCAATTTCTTCATACAGTTCCTGAAAGTTTTTTAAATGCTGAAAAACAGCCTCCTGCTGTCTCAGACCTTTCTGACCCGGCTTAACTTTCAAGACTCTTCTTTTATCGCATAACATTTCTTTGCTGTCAGCGTCTGTCAAAGCGATCGAGGTTGTATAAGCGCTTGTGTCGATGCCGAGTATGTCCTCCGTCATTTCCCGATGCACCTTACCACTGTGCCCAGTATCCCGTTGACAAATTTGTGGGAGTCTTCACTGGAATATTTCTTACTTATTTCTACAGCCTCATTTATGGAAACAGATTCCGGTATTGTGTCGTTGTACAATATTTCCGACAATGCGACTCGAAGCACTGCAAGGTCGACTTTTGCAATTCTGTTAAGCTTCCAGTCCTTAGAATTATCGGTAATATATTTATCTATTTCTTCGAGGTGATCTATTAGATCATCCATAGTTTTGTTTAAATAGTCGGTATCTGCACCTTCTATTTCAAAATGATCAATATACTTACACGGCAGTGTTTTATCAAACTCTTTGTTGATATCCATGCAGTATGCTATTTTGACTGCTTCTTCTCTTGTTTCTTTTCGTTTCATATATCCTCCGTAAGCAAATTCAGCATACATAATTATAGATTGACAATATTATATTGTCAATCTATATGATTGAAATTATTATTCTATTATGTCAGATTCTATGATTTCTTTATCCTTGTCTTTTTCTTTTTCCTGTATTATGTTAAGTACATGAACATTTACTGCAGCTACCTGCATATCTGTCATCGTTTCAATTTCTTTTTTAACAGCAGCCTGAACTTCTTTTGCCACTTCGCTTAATTTATAGCCGTATTCAACGTTTATGAAAATATCTAAAACAACAGTATTTTCGTTTATTTCAACCTTTATTCCCTTTGAATAGTTATTTTTTGAAAATAAGTTTGAAATTCCTTCAGCTACTCCTGTGCGGGTTGTGCTTACTCCTTTGACGCCGCTGGTTGCTATTCCTGCTATTATAATAACTACATCATCCGATATTTTTACCTGTCCGAACTCTAAATTTTCGTTATCCATCTTAGCACCTCCTTAAAATGAATTATATCAGAAGTTGTTAATTTTTACAAATCAATATTATCAAATTTAACAATTTTTATTTGTGCCGGTTCGTAGTTTGTTTCTGATACAATTACGTCCAATATTTTGGTTGCGTCTGCCTGCTCTATAGTATCGTTTGTAACGACTTTGATCGTGTCCGTATCTACTATTACCACAGTTTCATTGTACCCTTTTGACTGGAGCATGAGTTCAATGTCTTTTTCTGTTTTGACGAACTCGTTCTTGTTTAAAAGCAGTGCTTCAAACTGGCTCTTTGTATCTGCCGAAATAGATTCGTTGCTTAGGCTTTCTTCAAGGTGATCAATAACATCCATGTTGCCTTTTTCCTTGTTGAGCTTGAAGCTGGCAAAGCTTGCATTTAATGCATCCAGCACTCCACCTGAGGATGCCGTAACAGATTTGTCATCTAATATATTGGTGATGTCGCCGAGTATTACATNNAATCTGCAGAAGCAGGAGGAGTCATTGCCATATCGGTTTTATCTGTCTGCTCGAGAGACTTTGTCGAATCTATCCCTGCGTTTTTTCCTTCATTTTCTAAGATTTTCATTGTGTCATTCTTGGCATCGGCCTGCAATTTTTCTTCAAATTGTGCGTAATCTTCTTCGTTAAAGGTATTCTCCGGCGTCATAGTCATATTTACATAACCTATTATAAATATTATTGCCAAAGAAGTTAAAAATACTAATGTTTCCTTTCTCATAATCATAATTACCCCCTAAGTTAATTCTATTATCTGTTGGACAATACTATTTCAATATCATTTAAATTGATATCTAATAAAGTTTTTACACAATTCGTCAGAATCGTATAAATATCTTTATTTCCTGTATAATTTGCCACCACCAGTACTCCGGATATTTCAGGATATTGGTAATATCTTTCCACCACCTGATTGTTGNNAGTATAACCTGGTTCTGCCTGGTTTCTCTTTTCACCTCTCTTTTCAAGCCGTCGCCGCCAATTTCGATGTTTGTTTCATTGCTGGTATTTTCATCGTAAACAGGTTTCAATTCGGGAATGTTTTTCGTGTAGATCATTACGTCAACACTCTCCATATTCTCGATTTTTCCGAGTATGTCTTTTAGCCTCTTTTCTAATGAATGTACATAGCTTTCTGCTTCTGTTTCCCTGCTTTCATTGCTGCCCAAAGAAACAGCGGAAGTCCCGGAGCCGGTAATCTTAGAGGTGTCAAGCTTAAGTATCAATGAAATAATAACCAGTAATATAAAAATATTAACCGCGTACTTTAAATTCTTGTTATCCTTGAACATTTTAAAAAAATTATTCATATGTGCCCCCATTATTTCATGCATTTTCTGCAACGGTATATAACAATTTCTGACGTTTTACAAAAAGTCCTTTAAACGTGAGATTATTGTATATATATGTTATCTGAACTTATTTTAAAGATTTCAGCAATGTCCGTTTTCAGCTCGTTAATTTCATCCATGCTAAGCAATTTATTTAAGGTTACTGTCGCCCTTACATCCATTTCTTCGGTAAAACTTAAAGTAATATCTTTTACCACATCATCTCCTTCAAAACTGTTTTTATTTATGGAATCAATGAAACTCCGGTCAACACCATTAATGCTTACTTCCCTTTCATAAGAGTAGTCCCTCAGCATCTTGTCATCTAACAGGTTTAAATCTACTCTTCCATTTAAAAATATATTATCCAGGATATAAATCATGATAAAAAGTTTAATTGTAATTCGGCAAAATTTTTGTGTCTTTCCTTCCGGAAATATTATCATTATAATGTTGAACATTAAAATTAAAATAAGTGTATTTACTATTATATTTTTCATAAGCTACCCAAAAATGTTATTCATGTAATTCAGCAGAATCGAATAATATACCGTTACGATTATTATAGGTGTTATCATACAAATCAGGTATATATAGAATATATCCGCCATTTCGTAAATAAGCTTGGATATATTTTCGTTAAGTGGTTCTGTCAGCACACCCACTACCTTGTATAAAATCAGCGCCAGTGCAATTTTAACAAGCGAGCCTCCAAATGCCGAAAACAAGAAAATTATTATGACAATTCCCAAAACATCTTTTATCATCAGGATGCTTTTTAAAAACACCCCGAAAAAACTGCTTACCGCGTTACCTACGACCGGCATGGCTGAAGGAGACAAAGCCTTTATGGAGCTGATAAAAATATTATCCGTTTTATATAATATATATCCTTGTACAGAAAAATTTATGACTACAATAATCATATATCCCGACAAAATTAATAATGTCGCCTTTTTTAAGAACTTATACATCAGTTTGGCATTGATTAGCTTGCTCATATTGTTGATTAAAATAACCGCAATCAGCAC
>DMJQ01000074.1 GCA_003457065.1 Clostridiales bacterium | reverse complement strand
ATACGATTTTTATTACTGTTTTATTTGAAATTTACTATAGGCTATAGAAATATCTTGCTTTCATTTTCCCGGCATCTCTTTTATGATATTCATATCCATGGAATTTGAAAATAGTCTTTTTGCTTTTCAGTTTTATACATTTTCCTGCAACTTATCATAAAGGCTGTAATGGAATTCATGAATTTACGTATTAATATATGTGAATAAAAAATATTGCGCAATAATTGAATTCACCTGTGAAAGGAGGCATCTATGGAATCTTCCATATCTATGTCCGGCAAAAAAACCGAGAGTAAAAATGAAAAGATTGCCATTGACGCCGGCAGATTTAAACAATTATATGAGGCCCACTATAAGCAGATATATAATTATATAAGCTTGAGAATCAATAATCATTGGGATACAGGCGACCTTGTAAGCCAGGTATTTGAAAAATTAATAGAAAAATACCCCTCCTATCGCCCCGACCGGGGAAATTTGGAAGCATGGCTCATGGGCATCGCTAAAAATACCGTAAATGATTATTACCGAAAAAAGCAAAGGCGTACCTTTGTTTCTCTTGAATATTTAGCTAATTTTATATCTTTGGGCAAAGAGCCGGAGGAAATCCTCGTCGTGAAAGAAAGCAACGCAAAGCTTATAAAGGCCCTTTCAAAATTAAGCAGAAAAGAAAGGGAAATCATGAAATCATCAGCCTAAAATTTTCATTGGATCTTAAAAATACCGATATTGCCAAAATATCCGGCATGTCAGCCTCCAATATAGGGGTCATTCTATTCAGAAGCATGAAAAAACTTAGAAAGGAATTGGAAAAGGGGGACAGTAGCAATGGATAAAAAAAATATAGATATTGAACAATTGCTGCGGACAGATTTCAGCTCCGAAAGCAATTCCAAAGAAGAACTATTGCATCGGCTTATATTAAAAATCAATAATGCTCATGAAGAAGCGGAAGGAGATCAGTATTTTATGAATAAATTAAAGTTTAGAAAAAAGCTTTTTAAACCTGCGGTGGCTTTAGGGGCAATGGCCCTGTTGTTTTTCGGCTTTTCTATGACCTCTTACGGAGAAGAGCTGTATACCACAATTAAAGAAATCTTTGTAGGCAAATACGCTCATTACTCTGTATCGGAAATAAACAGCACTGAAAAACCGGAAGACAGAGATTATACGATTCCTGAAAGCCTTGAAGGGAAATTGTACGATGATGAAGGCAATGTTCTTGAGGCCTTGAAGGAAAACACAAGAATATATGACAATAAAGGCCAGGAGCTTACCCTTTCGGTAAAGATATATACCGATGAAAACGGCAACACCATAGAAGAAATCGAAGCTCTTACAGCAGAGGAAAAGGCTGCCCAAAGGGAAATGAATATGACCTCATTTTCAGACCCTGAAAAAGCCAGAGAATATCTTAATTTTGATTTTTCCCTCCCTTCCTATATGCCTGAAGGGTATCGCTTTTATCAAATGATGCTTTTTAATGACGAAAGCGGGACTCCTGTAAAAGACAGTGATTATGCTTATGCTTATTTCACCAACGGAGACCATACCAAAGATTTGTATCTCCAATTACGCCATATGAATGAAAGCACTGCTTTCTCCGCTGATTTAGGCGATATTGAAGAAATAGAAATAAACGGCCATACTGCTGTCAAAGGGCAAAAATTCGTAGATGTAGAAATTAACGGCGTAATGTATTTCTTTGCATCGGTGGATTCCGGCATAAGCACTGATGAATTAGTAAAAATGGCTGAAACCATTCAATAGCTTTATTCATGAGAGCCGCCTGTCAAACTCATATAAGCATTAAATTTAAAGATAAGTTTTATAACTATATGAGAAGCACTTAAATAGATTTATAAGCTTATGCTTATATCCTTTTCCAGGTTTGCTTAGGATATAAAGTCTATTTTGCCATAGAAGCGGAGCTATTTTCAGGCACTGCCTCGTATAAATAGAACAGCGAAAAAAGAAAGGCTTCCCTTGCCTTTCTTTTTCCGCTGTTATTTTAATATATAGTAAATTTGCTTTTCTTCCGCAGTAAGGAACAGGCTCTGAAAAGGCATAAAATCAAGGAAAAGCAAATTTACAACGCTGCTGTTTTATTCGAGTATAAGTTCTCCTTTCATATCGAACCCCTCATTGCATCACTTAAAGGAGGATTTAAAAGTTCTAAGTCTTAAAAAATCATGACTTATAACACATTGACAACTGCATATTCCTGTAACTCTTTTAGGAATGCCGTAAAAACCTTGTCTTCCATAGGCGCAGATAAAATATGAATTTCCGTTCCATAATGCTCAGAATAAAATCCATTTTCAATAAATATAGAAAAGAAAGGCGTCATTTTATTGTATATTTCCGTATCCTGAGGCTTTATTGTATGGTGAATCATTTCAATGAATTTTTCATCAATAATGCCTTCGATGATTCTTCCAAAGGCCCAATCGCTGGGTTTTTCTTTTCCGAAAACCAATGCCCCTTTTATTTCTTCCGTTTCTTCATTCCAACAGTGAATTTCAAATTTCCGGCCAACCACAGCAAACATGGAAATTAGTTTTTTCCAATAATGATTATTTTTCAAAGAATTATCCCCTATTTGGATTTCAATTTGTGAATCAGCCATATAAAATCACCTCCACGAATTTAAATTTTAAAGCTTGCTTTATAATATTTTGCAGGCAAAGCAGCCTAAATGGAATTTCTCTTTCCTCTGTTTCGTTCCTTGTGTATGTAGTTTTTCGGCAGTCTCTTGCTGGCTTAAATCCGCAGCTCCTTTTAAATTTCTTATTCTGGATATGCCATAAGCTCAACTTCTCATAATTCCTTATGGATATCATACACCATTTTGTGCAAGAAGAAAAACTTATAATCTTTTATGGAGAAATAATAAAAAAAGATTTACTACATTTGCTTTAAGGGTTAAGCACGGCATAAGTAATGGTACGGTTTAACGTACTAAAGCATTTTTCACTATATAAGTGTGCAGATAAAAGGGCAGTATTTAAAAGCGGCAGCGGCGCATATTGGAAGAAAGATGCCAATCCAGTGCGGCCTAATAATGCACTTTCTGATGCCTCCTTAGCTTTGTGGGAACGCGCCCTAGTGAAACGGAAAGCCCTTTTCAATCTTTATTTGTTTCATAACCGATCTTTAAATCAATTTTAAATCCCGCAACAAAACTTTCATAGCCGCTTTCTTCTTTTATCAAGTCTTTTGAATCTTCAAACCGAAGTAAAAGCTTCTTTTGTTTTTTATTCAGATTTGCTTTTAGCTGCTCCTTGTTTCTTTCTATTTCTGTATCCAGCATATTTATACTATCCGATTTTAAAACTTCCTGTAATTGTTTATAAAAAAGTTCTTCTAAAAATCTTTTTATTTTCTCTCATCCTCTACTATTTCTTCTTGTGACAAATCTTTGTTATCTCATAAACCTTTTAGCTTTTGAAAAAAACATATACAACCCCCCTTAGCACTTATGAATATAGTCAATTAATCATGAAACCGTAACGAGATAATATAGACCGCTTGCTTTGGGTACAAGCATTTTACAGGCATCGTCTTCTACAGCAATAATCCGCACTACTATTCAATTGAAATCGGCTACACTATTAACAGTAGCACAATTATTCTGTATCATGTTGATATTAGAACTTATAAGTACTAAGAAATATTAGGTATCCGACAAACTGTTTATTCAAGATATGAAAGAGGCTTCCAATCCATACCTGTTGAGCATCTGTTGGTTTTGGCTGATCTTTATAATACATCAATAGATTATATTTTAGGAAGAACAAATGAGATAAAGCCCTATCCTAAAATAAAACCCCGGATAATCATTGATTATCCGGGGTCGCCGTTAGTTAAATTCAAATGAAACCGCAGCATTGCCAAACGGAACAGAGAAAATATGAACTATACCGCAGTATATTTATACTACCAGTGCTCCTTAAAGCCGCCGTCACTTGCGATAACCTGCCCTGTTATCCATTTTGCATAAGAACTATGTAAAAAAAGCACCAAGTCGGCGGCATCATCCGGCGTTCCCCAGCGGCCTGACGGAAACATTTTTGCCACAGATTCATATGCGTCGCCGAAACAATACCCTGTGTCATTCGGTCCGGGATTTATACAATTAACCCGTATATTTTTATCTCCAAGCAAGTATGACGTTTGGCGGCATAAGCAAATAACAGCTTCTTTCGATACGCAATAGGCAATTTCATTTACCATAGGGCTTAAATACTGCCCGCTTGTAAATAAAGTAATCGCATTATCTTTCGTTGTATCCGCTTGATTAACAAAAGATTGTATCATCATCATAGATGCACGGACATTTACAAGCAAATGAGGGTCTATATGTTCCGGCGTCCATTGACCAATCTCACCGTAAGTTGAATAGGCATGGTTTAGAATCAAACCGTCAAGCCCGCCCAATTTTGCTGCAGCCTCCTCAACCACCTTTTCTGCAATTCCCGGTTTTTCTAAATCTGATGGTTTGAGCGCTGTTACCTTTAATTCTGAATCGCTAAGCTGCCTTGATAATGTTTCCGTGCCCTTCGGCATAGCAGATTGATGCCCTACAGCCATATCATAATCTGAAAAGCCGTGAATAGCGACTGTGGCTCCTGCTTCCGCCAACCGCTTAGTAAGCATAGCGCCGATTCCTAAGGGACGGCTCACACCCGTTATTAAAATCTTTTGTCCATCTAATCTTATGGAAGAATTATTCATGAATCATCACCAACTATTAAATAAATTGTCTGCATCTATCTTACTGCAATTATTACAAACATTATAGCCGCATGCCCAAGGTAACGTTCTGGCGCTTATCTGATTCATACGATCTACGTTATATCCCACAATTTTTCAAAAAGGCTACCGGCATATAGAATACCGGTAGCCTGAACAGCGTATAAGCGCAACTGCTGTTTTATTTTTATTATGGTATTAAAAGCTCCTGTCCCGGATAAATAAGGTCGGGATTTTTTATTATGGTTTTATTTAATTCGTAGATTTCTTTCCAAAGCTTCGCGTCGTTTAAGAGTTCTTTGGCTATTTTATTCAGCGCATCTCCTTCTTTAACAATATATGTTTTTCCTTCGGAAGGAGCCGGGGCCGGCGCAGGTTCTTCTGCAGGTACCGGAGCCGGAACTGGTTCTGGCGTTACCTCCGGCACTGGGGCTGGGGCCGGTGTTTCAGGCAATTGCTCGCCTTTAGCTGCCATTACTTCAAGAACCTGTGCTTTTGTTACGGGAACCTTAAAATCTGTGATAATGTCTCCATTGTTGATATATTCAATGGCTTTTGCCCTTAAGTCCATATCCCAGTCAAGGTTTACAAATTTCCAGTTTTTATCGCAGGTATTTGTAATTGTTCCGTTAGGCTGTTTGCTGATATAGTCAATAATTAAGTCCATCATGCTGGTAGAGCCGTTAGGTGCCTGAATATCGGCGGCAATAAGCCTTGCTGTTTCTTCGCCCGGCTTAAATACGCCTGTTGGGGAAGTTGTAAGAAGCTGGGTTGAAGATCGGTAGTTATTTGCTGCCACAACATATTCCTTATCCATATCGAAAGGCGTTCCGTCGGTCATGGAGATAATATTGATTCTCTGGCCTACGGGTTTTGTAAGGTCAACTTCATAATTGATGCCTGAAAATTGGTCCTGATTGTAGCCCTGCATGGTTCCGGTAGGGATTGTAAGGTCTGTTTCAAGGTTCACGGCGGCAATATCATTATTGAATACGCCGTTTATTGTAGAGCCGAAATAGCTGTAGCTCCATTCCATCCATTTTTTAACCTGGCTGCCTTTCATGGCAAGCTTATATAAAGTATTGTTGTCGTATTTATAAATCTGAACAACGCCGCCTATGGTTATTTCACCGGGGTTGTGGTTTGAATTTGTATCTAAAGGAGCTGTTCCGGAAATATCCGCATCGGTATAGTAGAACATAACATTATTGATTAAATCGGCAAGCGCCGTGTCTTGTAAATAGCCTTCATAGGTTCCTTTTATTTCAGGTTCAGGAACAAGGGGGCCGCCTTCAAGTTTTCCGATTACTGTTTGGGTAATATAATTTCTTGCAGCTTCGTCTGCTTTTTTAATTGAATTTTCCACTACAGGGTTTAAAGGAATATCTTCAGTAACCGCAATTACATCTGTTTTAACGCTTGCGGTTTCATCTGCTGCGTTTTTGTTTTTCAGTACCCATTGGCCCTTTTCATAAGTTGCAGTAATGAGAACTTTTCCCAAGGAGCCGCCGGCGTTTTTGTTTTCAACGAATTTGACATTATCGGAAAGCACAACCTGCTTATCGGCTGTTCCAACGATGGTGTGGTAATGGGCGCCGAGGATTACCGCAAGCTCAGGGTTCTTTGCCGCTACGTCAACGGCGCCGGAGCCTTCCCTGCCGTATTCGCCGGTATCACCCATATGGGTAACGGCTACGAATACGTCTGCAAGATTGTCCTTTTTAAGCTCATCAATGGCCTTTCTTATGGATTCTGATGCGCTTATGGTATGTAAGCCGGCCTTTTGGAGATTTGCGGTATCCCAAAGGTCAATATTTGGGGTAACGGCACCGATAAATGCGATTCTTAAGCCGTTATCCAAAGTTTTAATTGTGTAGGAAGAAAATCCGTCCATAAAGGAACCGTCTTCTTTCAGAACGTTTCCGCAGATTTTATCTCCCGTATAGCCTTCATAAGCCTTATAAAGCGCTTCGATACCGAAGTTGAACTCATGGTTTCCCATGCCCATGATTTCATAGCCTACGTCCTGCATAGCCTTTATAACCGGGAATGGCTTATATTCATCATTATTGATGAAAAAGCTTGTCCCATTGCCTTGAATCGTGTCGCCGTTATCAATTACAAAGGTTCTTCCGTCAAAGGCGGCCTTTTCTTTCTCAATAAGAGTTGCCACCTGTGAAAAGCTTCCGACTGTGGATTTACCTGTTGCATAATTATAATTCGTCATAGAGCCATGAATGTCGCTTGTGAATAAAATCTGAAAGGTAACTTCGTCCCCTTCTTCAGGCGCGGCATAGGCTGTCATGCTGCTAGATGCCGTAAAAAGCATTACAAAAACAAGCATTAAAGCCATACGCTTTTTTGAAAAGAAATCTTTCATATAAACAGCTCCTTTATTATATTTTGCCTTATAATCAAACAAAAACAAATCAGCCCCAAAAGACCGTAATATAATATGCTAAATAAAAAGAAAAAGATGCAAAATTTTCAAAAATTCCATGCTTTAAGGAATTTTTACTGTAAAATCTTGGCACTATTAAAATTTATTTATTATATATGGTTTTTGTGGCTTTTGCTTATGACTTAACTATTTATGGCAATATCAGTATATCAAAATAAACATAAAGTGTAAACATTGCTTTCCTTATATTGTAATTTTGCGTATCTTTGTTATTTTATAAAAAATGTTTAAAAACAATTCTCTTGCTTTTATAAGCTTTTTGACCAATGGAGGCATCCCCTTTTGTCTTGCCGTTTTGCTGGCTTAAGGATAAGAAAACCGTATATTCGCCTAGACTTAAAATGCAATGTTTCCCAAGGGAATTGATGCCTCTGGGCTTTCGGTAAATAGGATTTTATTATTTCTTTATAGGAAACTTACCATAAAAAAAACCAGAGCAGCGTATGCTGCTCTGGTTTTTTTATTTTATCTGATTATGCCATTCTTTTTATAATAAGTTTTGCAAGCTCTCCGCCTAAAGTGGGGATTACAGCAAATACGATGGCTTCACTTAACTGTGTAAGATTAAGCGGAGCGGTTTCAAATATATTATTGAAGAAAGGTACACATACTGCAAGCACTAAGAATGCAAATGAAGCAATAACACACTTATTAAGGAAGGAGTTGGAGAAAAGCTTCATCTTGAAGATGGAATTTCTCTCGCTTCTGTTGGAGTAAGCTCTGAAAAGNNCCTAAAATAAGGGCTACGAAACACATTGTACGGCTTGTGATTAAGCCGGCTTCATATTGAACGCTGTCAACGCCTATAAACGGTGCAGCATAAGTTCTGAATCCTACATAGAATGCCGCAAGGGCGCCTACGCCTAAGAAAAGACTCTGCATAATAACTGCAACGCGCATTTTCTTATCAATAATGGATTCGTTAGGGTCTCTTGGCTTAAGGTCCATGATGCCCTCTTCTTTTTCTTCCATACCTAAAGCAAATGCAGGGAAAGCGTCTGTTATAAGGTTAATGGAAAGAAGGTGTATCGGCATAAGGGGTATCGGTAAATTAATCAGCATTGCAAAGAAAATAAGAAGTATTTCTCCGATGTTACAGGAAAGAAGATAGCCTACTACTTTTCTTATGTTGTTATAAATGGTTCTTCCTTCTTCAACAGCTTTAACGATACTTACGAAGTTATCGTCCGTAAGAATCATATCGGCGGCTTCTTTTGAAACGTCGGTTCCTGTGATACCCATGGCAACACCGATGTCTGCTCGCTTAAGGCTTGGTGCGTCGTTTACGCCGTCGCCTGTCATGGCAACGATTTCGCCGTTAGCCTTGCATGCGGCCACAAGTCTTACCTTGTGCTCAGGAGAAACTCTTGCAAATACGTTTACATGTTTTACTTTTTCTTTCAGCTCGCTGTCGGAAAGAAGCTGAATTTCCGCGCCTTCCAGAGCTTCCTCACCGGGAGACATAATCCCTAAATCAGTCGCAATGGCGCTTGCTGTAATCTTATGGTCTCCGGTAATCATCTTAACCTGAATGCCGGCTCTCTTACATTCAATAACGGCCGGTTTAACTTCTTCTCTCGGCGGGTCTATCATACACATAAGACCTGCATATATGAGGTTATTTTCCTGCTGTTCAAAGCCGTCAAGGCTTTCAACTTCTTTATAAGCAACCCCTAAAACTCTAAGGGCATTTTCAGCAAAATGAGAGTTTGCGGAAATAATGGCTTTCTTATCTTCTTCTGTAAATACGGAAACCTCACCGTCTTTATAGATATGGGTACATCTCTTAAGAACCTCATCGGGAGCGCCTTTTGTATACATGGTGATTTTTCCGTTTGTATCGTTAAATGTAGACATAAGTTTTCTGTCAGAGTCGAAAGGTATTTCCTGAACCCTTGGAAACTCTTTATTAAGCTTATCTTTGCTTAAGCCTATTTTCTCACCTAAAACAAGCATTGCGCCTTCTGTAGGGTCACCTATGATTAAGCTTCTTTCAATGTCGTAGGTTGCATCGTTACATAATACGGCGCCTTGAATCAGCTTTTCAATATTCTTTGAAAGAGGAACTTCGCCTTTGATTTCGCCTTCTTTATTATAGCCTGTTCCGGTTACATCATAGGTGTTTTTATAGTCAAATACCTTTACAACGGTCATTTTGTTCTGTGTAAGGGTACCTGTTTTGTCAGAGCAGATTACAGTCGTGCTTCCTAAGGTTTCAACGGCTGAAAGCCTCTTTATGATAGCGTGGGATTTAACCATGCTCTGCATACCCATAGCAAGGATAACGGTAACGACTACCGTAAGGCCTTCCGGGATAGCTGCTACTGCAAGCGATACGGAAACCATGAATATTTCCATAAGCTCATCGCCCTGGAAGATACCAAGAGCAAATATAAGTACACATATTACGATACAAACAATTCCAAGAACCTTGCCAAGGCTGTCAAGCTTTCTCTGGAGCGGCGTTTCCTCGTCTTCTTCCTCGTTAAGCATGGCGGCTATATTACCCATCTGGGTATCCATCCCCGTTGCGCAAACCATACCCTTACCTCTGCCGTAGGTAATAACGGTTCCCATGTAAGCAGAGTTTACTCTGTCTCCAAGGGGAGCGTCATCGGGAAGTATTTTACGGCTGTCCTTCTCGGCAGGAACAGATTCTCCCGTAAGCGCAGCTTCGTCAATTTTTAAATTGACGCTTTCAACCAATCTTACGTCTGCCGGGATATAGTCTCCGGCTTCAAGCATAACAACATCGCCCACAACAAGTTCGTCGGAAGGTATTTTTACTACTTCCCCGCCTCTCAAAGCCTTGGCCTGAGGGCTTGACATTTCCTTAAGGGCCTTAAGAGCATTGTTTGCCTTTGATTCCTGATTCACTCCTATTATTGCATTAACGATAACAATGGCAATAATGACGATACTGTCAAATATTCCGTCGTTTTCCATAATCCCCACAACCATAGATACAATGGCTGCTATAATAAGGATTATTACAAGGAAGTCCTTAAACTGGGCAAGGAACATCTCAAGCATGGACTTTTC
Source organism: Clostridiales bacterium (assembly GCA_003457065.1). Lineage (GTDB taxonomy): Bacteria > Bacillota > Clostridia > Tissierellales > Sedimentibacteraceae > Sedimentibacter. Next base: position 630 of record DMJQ01000074.1, on the reverse strand, counting down.
CTTTGCTCCCTGCAAACGGTTATGGCCGTATTCCTTAAGTCTCTTTTCCGCCTCCTGAGGGCTTAGACCGGTGCTAATATTGCTGTTCAGCTCTTTGACCGAATCATCAACATTTTTGCTGAAAAAATTCTTCATATAACTACCACTCCATTTAAATGATGTTGTATTGCGCTCTATATTACGTAGAGATGCTCACAGCAGTTTTATATTATAATATNNTAATATTTTATATCCTATGTCAATAGATATATGGCATTTTTAGCCCATTTACTAAGATTTTAGCAACTTACGGCAGTAATAATTTCATCATTTACTAAAAGCCTATTTTTTAAACCCTTATACAAAAATAATTTTTATTAAAAAATCCGCCATATTCCTTCGGTAGCATAAATCTACATATAATTCTTTATATTCTAAAAATTCCGGCTTTATGGTTTTTTAACAATCCCTTTTATGCAAATTTCAGAATTTTACTTTGTTACTACATGCATTATATACAAAAGAGGTTTTTCTAGTATGGCATAATCTGAACTTTTCTCATCATAATGAACCGTGATAATATTTAAAGATATAAATCTCAGTACGCTTGTATCTTTTTCAAAGTTCGCTTAGGATACTCTCTATATTCGA
>DMJQ01000123.1 GCA_003457065.1 Clostridiales bacterium | reverse complement strand
TGCATTTTTTAGTATACGCCCTCATTCCCTGCTCTCCGGCAAAGGCAGCATTCTGAGGCCAGTTGCCGTACGCTTCGTTTCCCGTATCAAACGTTCCTGCCGCAACCTGATTTAATTCAACCGCTTTTCCGAAATGTTTCAAAACCATTGTCAAAGATGTAGGGCTGCATATAACATGACTGTCTTTATGTCCGCTCGCCAGCTGTGAAATCATCGGAATATCTTCAAGAATTCTGAGATAGTTTTCCTCAACAGATTCATCTTCCCCGGCATCTGTGCTGAATGCCAGCAGCTTAAGCTTTGGATTTTTTCCTCTCAGTATGACTTTCATCTGCACGGCATCGCCGTACCTGCCGTCTCTGACAAATATCCTGTCTTCTGTAACTCTTACAAGTTCATATGTTTCCCGCTCTTTTATTCCTATATTATTTCCGTCTGTGGACCATCGGCCGTAGCTTATGTAAGGAGTCCAGCTGTTCTCTGTCCTCANNCTTGAATTCCATGAAGGAGTTATTTCCGTAAATTTTTCTGTCTCGATAACCTTGGTTTCCAGAAATCCTTCCTGGAAATTTTCGTTAATCTCGGCAAAATCTCCGTTAATCTTTAGATTGTCCAGTTCATTTTCAATAAGTCCGCCGTTTTCACAAATCCAGTCCATATTGTCCCTCCCAGCAAATATTAACATATGATACCACTTTTCAATGTCTTTTTCAATCAATTCTTGAAATTCATCTAAACACGGTATATAATCTTTTTAGTCAATTTGACCTAAAATAAAAGTGCTTAGGATGTGAAATAATGATAGTGATTAAAGGCAGGCGCAAGTGCGCAAACTGCGGAAAAAGATATAATTATTATTATGCTAAAGGTTCGGATGCAGAAAAGAAAGTTAAATACAAAGGCAAGGACGAAAACGCCAGCCAGTGCACAAATGTAAAAGCTCTTTCCATAAACAGCTATGAAGTTACTGTAAACTGCCCCGAATGTGAATTTGAAGAAACGTTTGTATATACGGATTAAAAATACTTAAACCATCATGTCAATCAGCGGCACTCCCGGAACACCTGCTGTTTCAGGAAGTGCTGCTTCAGACGGCACCGGCTCAGCCTGTTGTGTGTCTGCACTTGGCTGGCAGCCGGAAAAGTCCTGTTTTTTCAGTTCATCCTTTTCCACCAAAGCTGCCCTGACAATATTTCCGTGTTCATTTGACTTGCGAAAGTATTTTTCCACGCGGGCATTCTTCTTCAATCTCTTTGCTTCTTCTTTCCTGCCCGTATCATGGGCACGTTTTTGACGGGCCTTATTCTTTTCCTCACGGTTTAAAAGCGAGATTTTTTCATCCGCCTTTCTCATTACATACTTAATTTTCTGAAGCGCTCTCTTTATCTGTGCGCTGTCCGCACCGCTGTTCCTGATTTTCTGCTCTTCTTTCTCCAGACTTCGTTTTACTGCATTCACGGAAAAATTTTTTTCAGAACCGGCAAGCGCTATCATATATCGTGCCGCTGAAAAGCTGACAGTTCCGCTTTTTTTGCAGCCAGTGCCGGATTTGACCACGTACAGTTTATTGACAGATGTAATCATGACTCCATCCTCCTGCTGTATGTTATATTTTTACATATATCGTCATTTATAAATAATACTTTAATTAATTATAAAAAAAGTCATTCTTATCTCAGCAATGTCTCATCTGTTTAATGAGATCATTCACCGTGATAGAATGACTTAATGCTGTAATCATACAGAGGCGGAGAAAAGTATAACCGCATTATAAAAGTACATTATCATCATCAAATGTTTTGTTTTTTACCCTGCTGAATTTTTGCAGCACATCCTGAACGGAAAGTTCTTTTCTTTCATCCCCCTTTATATCTATTGCAATGTTTCCTGAATCCATCATTATCGTTCTTGTTCCCAGATCCAGGGCAGATGTTATGTTATGGGTTATCATCAGTGTGGTAATATTATTTTCCGACACAATTTTGTTTGTAAGGTCCAGAACTGATTTTGCGCTTAAAGGGTCCAGCGCAGCGGTATGCTCATCAAGGAGCAGCAGTTTCGGTTTTATAAGAGTTGCCATGACCAGTGTCACCGCCTGCCTCTGCCCACCTGACAAAAGACCTATTTTAGTATTCATCCGATCTTCCAGCCCAAGATTAAGGGCGGCCAGGTGCTCTCTGATATAGCTCTTTTCCTTTTTTGAAGGCATTCTGAGCACATTTTTCTTAATGCTTCTCATGTACGCGACGATTAAATTTTCACCCACCGTTAAATTTGGTGCGGTTCCTTTCATTGGATCCTGAAAAATACGTCCTATGAGAGAGGCACGGCTGTGCTCCTGCATGTAGGTAATGTCCTGTCCGTCAAGTTCAATGTTTCCCGAATCACAAAGCATGGTTCCAGCTATGGCATTGAACATGGTTGACTTGCCTGCGCCGTTGCCTCCGATTATTGTTACGAATTCTCCTTCGGAAACATTCAGGCTCAAATTGTCCAACGCTCTGTGTTCATCTAAAGTATTTCTGTTGAATACTTTGCTTACAGATTCTATCTTCAGCATTATGCTCTCCCCCTTCTGATTTTTTTTGCTTCCGTTTTATTTTTGATGTTTGGAACCGAAAGAGCCGTTATAACCACTAATGATGATATTAATTTTAAATACGACGGAGGAAAGCTTGTCGTCAGTATCAGTGCAATTATGAACCTGTAAATGGCGGAGCCGATTATCACCGAAAAAAGTCCAAGTGTAATATCCTTGTTTTTAATTATGACACTTCCTATGATTATTGAAGCAAAACTTATTACAACCATGCCTGCGCCCATGTTTACGTCAGCCGACTGCTGCATCTGAGCCACCAGTGCCCCGGACAGCGCAACTATTGCATTTGAAACGGCAAATCCGACTATTTTGATAAAATCCGTATCAATTGAAGATGCTCTGCACATGTCCTCATTGTCTCCCGTGGCTCTTACTGATAATCCCAGCTGCGTCCTGAAAAACCAGTTTAATATTACAAATACCAAAGCCACAATTATTGACAGCGTTAATATTTTATTCGTCCCGCCTCCCAGCACGGTTCCTGCATAGGTAAATATGCTTGTTTTGTTTAAGAGCGGTATGTTTGCCTTGCCGCCCATTACCATCAGGTTAATCGAATACAAACCTGTCATTGTCAATATCCCGGATAATATAGGCTGTATGCCCATCTTAGTCTGGAGAAAGGCAGTTACGGCACCTGCCAGTGCACCCGCCAAAATTGCCAGAATCAATCCTGCTATGGGCCTGCCGTTAAATGTTAAAATCGCAGAGACTGCGGCTCCCAAAACAAAGCTTCCGTCGACCGTCAGATCTGCCACATTCAATATCCGGAATGAAATATATGTTCCGAATGCCAGCAGCGAATAAACAAGTCCTAATTCAATTGCTCCCATAAATGCTACTAAATTCAATTTGTACCTCCGTCTTAACCGTTATTATTCTATAACTCTGAATTCCTTCAGCAAATCTTCAGGAACTTCAACTCCTATTTCTTTTGCCGTCGTTGTGTTAATTATTTTTTCATATTCCTTCAATGTCTCAACAGGAATATTTGAAATACTTTCGCCTTCTATAACTCTTTTAATCATGTCCGCAACCTGACTTCCCAGAACTTTGTAGTCAACACCTACTGTGGCAAAGCCTCCGTCAGCTACCAGCGAATCAGCTCCCGTGTAAACGGGTATGTCCGCCTTTGCAGCTTCAGATGCCAGCACAGGCATTGCCGAAGCAACCGTGTTATCTGTCGGAGTGAATATTGCATCTGCCTTTCCTGCCAGTGATTGAGATGCCTGCAAAAGCTCACTTGAATTTGTAATAGGTGCTTCCACATATGCGATTCCTTTTTCGTCCAGATATTTTTTAGCATTTTCAATCGCAGATGCCGAATTTATCTCGCCGGTGTTGTAAACAAATCCGAAAGTCTTTATGTCCGGCGTCAATTCAAATGCCAGGTCAAATATCTGCTTTACGTCTATTGCATCCGATACACCCGTTACATTTGCCTCCGGCATGTTTAAATCCTTTACAAGCCCTGCTTCAACAGGATAGCTGGCTGCCGCAAATATTACGGGAATGTCNNGCACTTTGCGCCGGTCCTGTGGCTATTGGAACTATAATATCCATTCCGTCTCCCACGAACTGAGAAATTATGGTGTTGACGTTAGACGGGTCTCCCTGTGCATCCTTGTAAGTTATTTCGACTTTATCTTTCAGCCCCTGTTCTTCCAGACCTTTCATTATATACTCCCTGATCTGGTTTAAAGAAGGGTGCTCAACAGGCTGTATTATTCCTATTTTAATTTTTTCTCCGCCTTCAGCTGTCTTTGCGGTGTCCTGTCCTTCCGTTTCCGCACTTGTGGAACATCCTGTCAGCAACGCAAATATCATTGCCATAATTGTAATAATTAATACCAGTCTTTTCATTTCCATTCTCCTCACAATTTTTTATACAAAAATCTCAGATCTGTCTGCGAATTTATTTGTACCGCTGAATTTTAAGTCCTCTGCCGTATTTCAGAAACCGCCCAATCACAATCAGAGCAACAAAAAAACCTGCCCTTAAAAAGGACAGGTATAATTCCTGCGGTACCACCTTAATTGACTGAAATTTCTTTCAATCCACTTAAACAAAAATGCTATCACATTTTCTGCCTTGTAACGTAAGCACACGTTTCAGATACTCGGGATACACCCTTTCACCTCACCCTCGGCGATCCATTTGCTGTACTGCGTTCTGCAGGGTTCCCAGCATCCCCTGCTCTCTGTGAGTGCACATAACAGTTTAATCTTCGCTTCAACAGTTTGTTTTTGTATTGTTGTTTGAAAGTTTACCACCTATTTAAAAAATTGTCAATAACTAATTTAAAATCTTTTTGTGTTTTGCGTAATCAATCAATACTTTCCTGTCATTTTCAAGTTTTTCCTCAATGACCAGGCTCAGGATTTCATTCAGCACCGAGCCAATAAAAACTCCCTTTGAGAATCCTTCCATAATCAGGTCTTTCCCGTTAATTTTCAGAGTATCCAGGCTGTAACATTCGTTGGTCATGTCTATATCGTTCAATATTTTTTCCGCACATACTATGTTGACAAGCTCATGCTCATTTTCACGCATCCTGAAAACAGCCGACTTGAACTTTAATAGCTTAACATAATTATCATAACCGATTTTGTTAAGCTGTTTCTTTATTTTTATTTTGTCCGGCAGTATTTCTTCGTCTTTATGTAATACGAGTATTTTTACATTCCTGATGGTTGAGCCGTCATACTTGAGATTTCTCAATATCTTTTCAGCATCACCTGTTTCATGCAGCAGCAACGCAAGCCTTAAAACCAGATCATCCGCATAGCTCATCGAATTTAAAGTGTTTATCCAGGTTTCCTCATTATAATTTCCTGTTTCGGGTATGAACACACGGATTACGTCCCTGTATTCCTTCATAATCTCATAAAAATTGCCGCCCGTTATTAGCTTATTAAATTCGCCTGATATTCTCTCTTTTGAAATATTGTGAAGAAGTTTCCTGTTCTCATGTACAGAAGCTGAAGTATTATCCTCAATGCGAAAATTTAAAACCGAAGCAAAGCGCAGCGCCCTTAAAATTCTCAAGCCGTCTTCGTTAAACCTTTCATGCGGGTCTCCAACGCATTTTATTAATTTATTTTCAATATCTTTAATTCCGCCGAACAGGTCAACGATACCGCCGTCATTGTATGCAAGTGCATTGATGGTAAAATCCCGCCGCTTTAAATCGTGGAAAAGATTATCCGTAAAAAGCACCGAATCAGGACGCCTGTTGTCACTGTATCTGCCGTCGATCCTGTATGTTGTTATTTCAATAGGCATGGCGGAAATCAGAACCGTCAGCGTTCCGTGCTTAAGCCCTGTATTTATTGTCCTGTAGTTTTGGAAACAGTCTTTTATTTCATCCGGCTGAGCCGATGTCGTGATGTCCCAGTCGTTGGGTGCGGTGCCCAGCAGGCTGTCTCTTACGCAGCCTCCCACTATGTATGCTTCAAAACCGCTGCCGATTAAAATATTTAATGCGGTTTCAACCTCTCTCGGAATATTTATATCTATTTTCATCGAAATCCTTCTTATACCTTTTTTATCAATTATATACGAATTCTGTCCGAATACAAGAAAAAAGTACACCTAACGTGTACTTGATTTCTAACAAAACATATTCGTCATTTGAACCGCAGGTAAGGTGTTATCTTTCCCGCAGTTCAGTTTGACACAATATTTATCGCTTATTTAGCCGAACAGCTGCTGCATNNCCGAGCATCCGTGGGATTTTTCCCACAATTTATGCGCAACCGGCTCCCAATTTTCTGCCGCGTTAAGGCATTTGGAACTTAAGTCGCGAACATCTTCCGGATTTTGCATATCCGTTGATTTTGCACCTGATTTTTCAACCATTGAAGTCAGACGTCCCGGATTATCCAGCAGCGGACAAGGTCTCAAGTGGTTGTTGTTGAACGGCTGATTTTGTTTGTACTGCATGAATAACGGGTTCTTGTATGCCTGAAGCAATGTGCTTTCGTGAATGTTCGTATCTGAATAATGTATGAAAGCACAGGGTTCAATATCCCCGTTGGCATTAATGTGCAGGTAACATCTTCCTCCTGCGATACAGCCGTCTATATATTCTCCGTCATTCCAGAAATCCATGGTGAATATTGGCTTTGTCTTTCTGAACTCTCTTATCTGATCGTACATGTATTCACGCTGCTCCGCCGTTGCCAGTAATTCCGGCACGGCATCGATGCCGACAGGCATATAAGTAAAGAACCATGCAAATTTAGCGCCCTTTTCCACCATGTCGTCAATATATTTTTCACTGCCTATGACATCTGTATTTTTACTTGTATAGCAGCACGAAATACCAAACGGCAGCTTTTTATTTTTCAATATTTCCATTGCCTTTGTCAATGCCTTGTAAGTTCCTTGGCCTCGTCTTGAATCTGTTTCTTCCTCAAAACCCTCAACGCTTATGGCAGGAACAAAGTTTTTAACCCTAAGCATATCATCGGCAAATTTTTCATCGATCAGTGTTGCATTTGTGAATGCCAGAAAAGCACAGTCATCATGTTTTTCACAAAGCTTGATTATATCTGCTTTTCGAACCAACGGTTCACCGCCGGAATAAATGTACATGTATGTTCCTAATTTTTTGCCCTGCTCTATAATGCTGTCCAGTGTATCAAAATCCATATTCATTTTGCTGCCATACTCAGCAGCCCAGCAGCCTGTGCAGTGCAAATTGCATGCAGATGTTGGATCCATCAAAATTGCCCATGGCACGTTGCAGTTATTTTCTTCTCTTGCTTTCATCTGGCGCTTTCCGCCTATGATCGTAGCATTTATTATGAAGTTTTCAAAAAATTTTTTTCTTACGTTAGGGTCAATATCCGTGTACAGGCTTTTTACAAGCTTATACCAATTGCTGTCCTTATCTCTGAGCACTTCTTTAATTGTGCTCATCTGTCTTTCTACAACGCCGTCCTTGTCAAACTTCTCAACCCAGTCTAATATTTTTGGAATATTATTGTCAGGGTCGGCGTCTAAATATGCGAGAACCTTCTTTAAACCATAAGATTGCAGACTTTCAATTACACTCATTTCACTCATATAATAACTCCTCCCTTTAATAACAATGACATAGTCTTTATATTATTGTATCATAGTTTGTGAAATTTACATTAGACAATATAATTATATGTCTCAATTTGTGACATTTTTTAATATTGTCGGATTTTTTGACAATTTTATACTTTGTCTATATATATGTGTGTTGAAACGTAATATTATATATATAGGTAATACAGATACCATAGGAGATGCGGAAATGGAAAATTATAAATTAATTCATGCTATAATTACGGCTGCCGTTAAAAACGGAATACGTTATATCGAAGACAATCCGAAGCGCGGTGTAAGAAACCTGCTTGATTTGGGCGAATATTTTGCCGCAGGACGGTTTCAAAAAGTCTTTTTCGAATTGGCTCATGAAATACTGAACAACGAAGACAGCTGCTACTATGATATTATTGAAAATCTGGTTAAAAACACAGATCACAAAAATCTAACCGCCTATGGCATAAATCTCGGTTACAATAGCTTTACATATGGTGCCAATATTATACGTGAACACGAAAAAAAGCACGGCTACAATGTTCCATGGGCAATAGTTTTTAATTTTGAGGAAAAGCAGGAGAATACCCTGACCGGCACGGAAATTTCAAATATCATTAATTCCGGCAAAAATATCGGGATATACAGCTACATGATTTTATTCGGCAAAAATAATATCTCTGATACATTATATGATATCATTGAAAAAAATGACAACTGTGCTTTTACATTATTCATAGACCCGGATATAATCAGCGAAGAAACAGCACAAAGAATAGTCGGCGTTTCCAATGTATGCATTTTTGCCTCTGTTAATGATTACGATCACGCTAACGTCAGCATGGTCGAAAAATTTGACTTGCTTGGAAAATACAAATGCCTGTATGGCGGATATTATTGTTATGATGATAGCAATGTTAAAAATATTACAGACGGGACGACATCCGAAATATTATCGGCATTGAATTTAAATCTTGCTTATTTCATAAAAAATCAAGGATGCAGCGACAAAATTGCCGAGAACATCTGCGACTATATTTACAAAACAAGGATACAAATTAATTCTCCGGTATTTTCGATTGATTTTTATGGCGATTTTACACGTATTGACAAAATTATTTCTACAGAATCATGCTTTTTAAGTATCGGCAGCGGCGGTCAAGTATGTGTTTCAGATATTTACAGCGCGACTGAGCACAACATTCGGGAAACTTCGCTTGAAAATATCCTGTCATGTACAATGCCAAAGATAAAATACACTTAACTGTTTTCAAAAAGTGATATGGCTACACCTTCAACGGCATTCTTAAGCAGTTCCACAAATTTCTCAGGAGGAATTTGTGCCCCTTCCATGAGCCATCGTGAAATAGAAACCCTTATAGCGTCAGCATAGAATGTAGCATAAAAGTCTACATTCTTATTATTTTTAAACACATCATTTAAGTGGACCGTTAAAATAGGATGCAGCACTTCAATAAAATATTCTGAAAAGGAGTTTTGTCCTGTGACCTGAAAAGCATTTCTGTAAAAAATTTTATTCTTGTAGAAAAATTCGCAGATTTTCTCTAAGATTTCCCATGAAGGCATGGACAAATCCTTAATGGTCACTATGAATTCAGTGTAATAAATCCAATTGACCAGATCGTATTTATCCTTGAAATGATAGTAAAAGCTCTGTCTGTTCATATTGCAGCCTTCAACTATATCGCTTATATTGATCTTTTTCATCGGACGTTCTTCCATCAATTTCTTTATGGATTCCGCCAAAGCCTTTTTAGTAATTTGAGAATCAGACATGATACCATTCCTTTCATGCATAATGAAAGAATTAATGTAAAATATTCTGTTAAATACATTTTAACATTAATTTGATTTTATTTAAAGAGAAAATTTTCGAATCTAAAATGCTGCCCCACATTCTTTATCATGGAGCAGCATTTGCTATTTCTTATATAAAGAAAACATGACTGTTAAGCTTCCGCTGTTTGAACCTTCATATCATTTTTATTAAAGGCTCTTTTGTATAAAACAATTCCGATACATATCCATACAATAGAAAATGCAATCATCTGAACTATGTACGGAGTAACCGTTTTGAAATCAGTTCCTTTTATCAATACTTCCTGAACTATCTTGCCATAATAGACCAGTGGCCAGAAAGCTTTTATTATGGCAACCAGCAATTTAGGCATTTGATCCACCGGCCATACACATCCTGCAGAAGCAAAAGTAGGCAGTGACAGCATAAATTCAAACTGTGAATATTTCACCCTGTCCTTCGTCAGTGCGGCAATCACAAGTGACGGCCCTATCAGTGTCAAAATAAACAACAAGGTCAGGACTATGGCTGTGTATATATTTCCTATGATCGGCACATGAAACAGTGTCATGAGAATAATTACGCACACGATAATTGCCGGTATCATACCTACAAAACAAGCACTGGCGGTGGCTAATGCCTTTGCCAGAACATTTCCCTCCGAAACATATTCGCTGTCTCTGATAAAGGTCGCTCCCATAGCTGCAAGCATCAACTGCTGTATAAACACTGCCAGGAAACAGATAATCAGGTAATTCATATATGTCATCTTGGGATCAAAGAGCGTTCTTTCTCCCAAATTGTAAACTAAGGCCATATTTTCAGCTATACCGGGCAAAACACCCTTTCCCTGAATCAGTTTCATTTCAATGCCGGCTGATATTGACTGCGCTATTAACGTTGCCTGAGCCATCGCGTTGTTTGCTATAACAATATTGGAGCCATCGGTTATAACCAGAATCTCCGACGATTTAAATGTTGTGACTTTACTTTCAAAATCCTTTGGAATATAAATTCCCATCTGCACTTTCCCGCCGTCTATAAGATCCTGAAGCTCCTGCCTCGATGCGGGATAATTGGTGACATCAAATCGTTCATTGGTTAAAAAATAACTGCTCACAAGGTTGCTGAGGCTTGAACCGTCCTCGTCGAGTATAGCTATGGGCATATCCTTTACATAGTCATTGTAGTATACACCGCCGAAAAACAGTGTAAGGAAAATCGGTCCTATGAAAAGTATAATCATCATGCCTTTGTATTTAAATATTGAACGGAATTCTCTCTTGAAGGCTTCCAGATAAGTCATCATCCTCCACCTCCTTACTGTCTGTCTTCTTATCAGCAATGAACATAACCAGTTCGGTAAGCACAAGCCACACCGCACCAAAGGCTATCATGTACATAATATCACCGGCTATCTGAGGAAATGACATTCCTTTTAAATATACATACCTTATGTTGTTCGCATAATGTGTGAACGGCATAATCGATGCAAAACTTTGATATCCCGTGGGCATTGATAAAAGAGGCCAGGTTGATCCCGCCATGGCTGAGTTAGGTATAAAAATTACCGCGCCTCCTATGAGTGCAACAATTTTATTTTTAATCAGTGCCGAAATCAATACGCAGAATGCCGACACGGCAAAGCTTAAAGCGATGGATAAAATCAAAGCATGCATCATGCTGCCCACAAACGGCATATTAAACAGCATAACCTGGAATGTTATACACACCATATAACTTATCGTACCGCACATAGTATAGAACAGAACCTTGCCTGTGGCATAACCCAGACGTTTTTTCCTGTCTTCGGAATATATGTTATGGTCTACCGACACAGTTACTACAAGAGCCAGCGCCGCCTGGATATATCCAGCCAGAAGTACCGGCGCCAGGAAATTGCTGAAGCTCTTTGTAGGATTGTACAATGTCCTTGTGCTGAATTTAATTGCCTGAGCTATATTGTACGCTTCATTAAATGATAAACCCAGCCTTGCAGTGAGCTGCTTTATGGCAGCTCCTGCTTTATATGTCAAAAGAATTTCCGTGGCTTTTGTTTTGGCAGCACTGGTTATTGACATGTGGCTTCCGTCATATATCATCATCACTGTCGGTGATTTCAGCAAAGTTATATCATTGTAAAAATTCTTGGGTATAATAAGCCCAACACGCACCTTGCTGTTTTTTATTAATTTCTCCAGTTCTTCTTCGCTTTCCGGATAATATACAATATTAAAATCTTCATTATCGTCAAAAGCTTCTGTCAGCTCCCTGCTGAATGTTGTCCCGTCATGATCTATGACCGCCATAGGAATATTGCTGATGAGTTCACCGGATAATTCTGTGCCAAGCAATATCACACACAGCAAGGGCATGATAAACAGTACAAGTATATTCATTTTATTTTTCAATAAACCCAAACATTCATCTTTAAAGCTTTTTATAAGCATATTGTCCACTCCCTAATTGACGAAATCCACAACTGCAGTCATACCCGGTCTTAATGATTCGTCTAAATTGTTGAGCTCTATCTTTACACCATATGAAACAATATCAAAGTTTCCGTTTTCGTTGGTAGCTTTTTTAACCGCAAAATCAGGCTGCTTATTAACTGTTACAATAGTTCCTTCATAGTCTTTACCTTTGAAAGCATTAAATTTAACATTAACCGTCTGACCTTCTTCCAGGCCTTTTAATTTATCTTCATCTAAATTCACATCCACCCAGCACTTATCAAGATTGCTTATCGATCCGATAGACATTCCTGTAGACACGAGTTCTCCTTCATTTGAGTTAATTGTTGTAACCGTTCCGGCTATAGGTGATTTTATAACCGTGTCTTCCAGATATACTTCAACTTCCTGCAATCCGGCCTTTGCCTGTTCAAGTTTTCCCTGTGAGGCAGTAAGTCCGGCCTGAGCCTGATTTACCTGTGCGAGAGCAATATTTGCGGCTTCGCATGCCTGATTATATAAAGACAAGCTTGCCTGAACCCCGGCATCAGCCATTGACACCTGTGCTGCAGCTGCTTTCTTATCTTCAGATCTGGCACCTTCTTTTGCCATGTTGAATGTCTGCTCCGCCACATCCATCTGTGTTTTTATTTCCTCAAGTTTTTGTTTTGTTAAAGCTCCACCGTCATAAAGAGTTGTTGCTCTTTCATATGTAGCTTTCCATAAATTATAAGCACTTTCTGCCTGTATTACCTCTTGAGATCTTGCACCATTTTCGGCTTTTTCGTTAACAGCCTTTGCCATATCTCTCTGGCTTTCACTTGCCCTGAGTCCTGCTTCGGCCTGATTTACTCTTTCCTGAGACAGGCTGTAGTTGCCCTGTGCCATCTCCAGCAATGCCTGTGATGCATCAACACCTGCCTGAGCCTGTTCAATCTGTGCCAGCAGCTGTGATTTTTTTGCCTGCAGCTCATCGCTGGATATTTCTACTACAGGATCCCCCACATTTACTTTCTGCCCTTCTTCAACATAAAGCTTCACAATCCTGCCCGGTATTTTTGTATTGAGGCTTACATCTTTTGCATAAACAATTCCTTGAGAAGTATCCTTCTTTAAATTCTGAGCATATATTTTCACTGAGCCGACTGTTATGACTATGGCAAAACCGGCTACTACAAGAACTATTGCCAGTTTTTTAATATTTTCGCCTATCCATTTGCTGTTCATAATATTTTTTAGCTTATTTTTTACTGCTTCCATATAAATCCGTCCTTTCCTATTTGTAAGTAAGTATTCCGGCATCATTCTGATATTTTATTTTAGCCATGGTGTAATTGTATCTAATTTGAGCCACCTGTGCCTCAACTTCGGCAAGTTTCTCCTGTGCGGCGATAAGCTCGATCATTGTACCCGAACTCTGTTCCAGATTCATCTGCTTTAACAGTGAGTTTTCCACGCCAAAGCCCTGTTCATATTTTAGATTTGCAATTCTTACAACTTCTTCTGCATTGCTTACCAGGTCTTTTGATGCTTCTAACATTTTTCCTACTGCAACCATGCTTTCATAGGACTGGCTGACTTCAGACCTCACTTTAGTCTTAACCTGATCAAGCTGCAGCTCTGCTCCTTCTCTCAAAAGTTTTGCTTCTCTGGCTGCTCTTGCACTGCTTTTATATTCAGCTCTTGAATTAAGCAGTTTTTCATTTAACTGATAAATGGCAAGCTGACCAAGTGTCTGCTGTATTTCAAGCCTGTTTGTAAGGCCTGATTTAATTCCTTCTTCCAGCTTTTCTTCTGTTACATCATTCAGCATTGAATCTGCCAGAGTTATTTCAGTGTCCATGTCCAGATTCATATTTTCTTTAAGTACAGTAACCACATTCTTATAATTTGCTTCAGCTAAATTATATTCAACTATGGTGCCGTCGTAATACATTTTGCTGAGCAGCATGTCATCTTTTGATTTCATGCCGTTATCGTAGGAAAGTTTAACAACATTGTATTGTTTCTCGCCTCGATCTCTGGCAATTTTCTTTAACTCAAGAATCTTTTGTGTATGTAGTGCATCATAATAGTTTTTACTTATTAACATTGCAATTTGATTTTTGTATATTTCCTTGGCATATCTTGTAACATCAAGATTTACTCCTGCCATTGTTATCATCAGTTTGCTTGCATCATTGGCATCCAGTGTTACAAAGCTGCCATAATCCATTTTCACATCAAGTTTTTCCGAAGTATCTTTAAGAACATCTTTAAATTGCTCTCTCTTTAAATCCAGCGTCTTTTGTGCTTCACTTATGGCAATTCCTGCTTCATCAATTGAGCCCTGTGAGCCGCTTAATCCGCCTCTGATCTGTGATATTATCTCTGAAGCAATACCCGGTGCCATCTCCGGTGGATATCCGTTTTTAACTAATTCACTTGCTATATCAGCGCCTGCGGGAATAACAATGGGGCTGCCTCCTGCATCTTTAAATGGCACTGATTGAGGTGCCCTGCCGGCATCCAGCAGTTTCCCTGCCTGATCCAAACCATCCTGTGCTTCATCTAGCTGTTTTCTTTTGTCATACAACTCATTGGAAGCATCATTCAGTGCATTTTTTGCATCCTTTAAATCCCTGGAGTTTTTACTGGCATTTTGCGAAGTTATCATCGCAATCTTAATTTTATTATCCAGTATTTCAAGACTTTTGTTGTGCTCCAGCCCATACTTAACTGCTGATTCCGCAGTTAAATTCATAACCTCCTTAGGTTTTTGTTCAGCAGTTTCTTCTTCATCTGATGTCTTATCTGAATCTTTGTCCTTAGATTTGTCAGCTGACTTATCATCAGTCTCATCAGGAAGTTTATATGGTGCCGTGACAGTTTCATTATCTTTAGCATCATCTTTTACCTTATCTGCGGCATATACCGGATAAACGGTAGTAAATGAAATCATTGAGGCTATACATATACATGCTATAATCCTTTTCATTTTTGCTCATTCCTTTCTGTTTTTATTCAAAAATATATATTTTAATATCATCTGATTTCAGATGTATTTCATTGTCAAAATTAATTGTGTCAGCACTGCTTCTTGTCAGAACAATATTTTTAATATTTCTCCTCTCAATACAATCTTTGAGTATTTCTATGGGATTATCAGAAAAAAATATCAGCATCTGCGCATCTAAGTTTTTAGAAATTGTCAGCATATTTTCCAATTCCTTGCTCAGTTTTTTTCCCCACTGGCATTTCTGCTGAACATTAATCACATGTAATTTGGTATTTGAACCGTCGGCAATTTTCCTGCCTTTCCTCATAATTCACCCATATTCAAATTGTGATGTGATAAAAATTAATGTTATATTTTCATCATTTCTTGCATCATACATTTTTAACACCTCTCAATTTAATACTTTATTATCATTATTTACTAATTGTATTACTGAAATTTGTCTTGAATATGATATGATTTTGAACAATTGTGAACAAAGAAGTATGAAAAATTAAAAAGAATATATCAAATTCTAAGCTGAATGATATATCCTTCTCGATAAATTTATTATATACATATAAATAAAACAGCACTGCCTGCATTGTAATCAGACAGAACTGTCTATTTTAACTTTAGATAACTTCTTCAGTATGAACAGTAAATTCAAACGAACTACCCTTCCCGTAATCACTTTCAACCCTGATGCTTTCACCCATTATGTTCAGTATTTCTTTGGCTATGGATAATCCAAGTCCCGTACCTTTTTTGGATCTGGACTTGTCACTTTTATAGAACCTGTCAAAAACATACGGCAAATCCTGAGCAGTAATGCCGATTCCCGTATCTCTCACGGTAACCAGCACATCTTTTTCCCTCACTTCGGTCAGTATTTCTATCTGCCCTCCACGGTGGGTAAATTTACATGCATTGTCCAGCAGTATTACAAACACCTGTTCAATCCTGTCATAGTTCGTATAAACTTTTGGGAGAGGCTCCGATTTATATATAATATCAACGCCTTCATCCTGGAGCTTAAATCTTTCGCACACCATTTCGATTACAGACCTTAAATCCACAAAAGTTTTGTCAATTTCGGTTCCGTCATTCTGAAGCCTTGACAATTCCATAATATCATCCACAAGCCTCGAAAGCCTCAGACTCTCCTGATAAATGATATTGTAGTATCTTTTCACATCTTTCTCATCAGTTACAATAGAATCCATCAGCGGCTCAATCAGACCTCTTATGGACGTAAGCGGTGAACGAAGTTCGTGAGACACATTGGCGACATAATTTTTGCGCATGGTTTCAAGTTTTTCCAACTCCGTAATATCCCTGAATAAAACAACAGCACCCACTACCGAATTTTTTTCATCTTCAATTGAAGTTATAACAACTCTCATAATTCTGTCTTCATTGTTGCAGTTCTTAACAATGGAATATTTCTTTTCTATTGCCTGAGTGAGTTCATACAAATCCCTGCTAATTATTTCTATATCGTCAACACACTTTCCTTTAGCTTCTTCCGTCAGATGAAACATCTCTAAAAAAGCCTTGTTAAAATGAGTTATGTTCTTGTCTTCATCTACCGCAATAACTCCTTCTTCGAGGCTGTTTAAAACCTTCTGAAGTCTGTTTTTTTCAATAAAAAGCTGTGAAACATTCCTATATAAATCAAAAGACATTTTATTCAATGTCCTGCCAAGAAATCCGATTTCGTCCTTAAGCGTCTCATCCGCACGAATCGAAAAATCTCCTTCGATCATGGAAAGAGCCACTTCCACAACATTTTTAATCGGTTTTACTATTCTCTTTAAAATAAGATACGAAATTAAGACAATAAACGGAATTACTATTATCAAGGAAACTATTACAGATTGCATGAAGCTTTTTCTTTCCGGCAGAAAATCCGTCATATGTTCTATTGCAAACACTGCTCCTATGCTTTCCTCATTTCTTATAACAGGTACGCCAGCCAGCTCCACAGGCTTCTTTGTAGATTCACAAAGTTTTAAAAATGTCTCTTTGCCGTCTAATACCTTTTTAAAAGAATCTATTATTTTCTTTTCAGCTGCTGAATCTATAATTTCTTCAGTATTGAACAGAACGCTTCCGTCTGAATTAATCACAATATATTGTATCTGGTCTTCCCTTGAAGCGCTTCTCACAATGCTTTCATATGTATCTTTGTCAATCTTACCATCTTTGTATTGAACCGTGCATTGTGCTACAGCAGAAAGAGCTGAAATTGATTCTCTGCCTCTGCTGTCAGATTTAAAATTTTCTGACAGCAGTGCTCCTAAAAATGCCACTAAAATAGATGATACAGTCAACGCAAACGAAATCAGAATCGTCAACCGCCTGGTTATTGTATTTTTCATTATTCCACCTCAAACTTGTAGCCTACACCATATACTGTCTGTAAGCTCCAGTTAATTCCCTCCTGCGGCAGCTTGGCTCTGATTCGTTTAATATGTGTATCAATGGTACGGATATCCCCGTAATAATCATATCCCCATACCCTGTCCAGAATTTGCTCTCTGGAAAAAACCTGTCCTCTGTTGGAAGCCAGCAAATATAAGATCTCAACTTCCTTCGGCGTTGAAATTATAACCTTATCGTCGTATTTCACCTGGTACCGGTTAAGACTTATTTCCAGTCCGTCAAAATAAAGCGTTGATGACTTTCCTTCTATTGCATTTTCTATGATACGCCTTCTGACTGCTTTTATCCTCGCCACAACCTCCCTTGGACTGAATGGTTTTACTATGTAATCGTCGGCACCAAGCTCAAGGCCCAAAATCCGGTCAATTTCTTCACCTTTGGCCGTCAGCATGATAATCGGTACAGTACTTGTTTTTCTCACTTCTTTACATACTTCCAACCCGTTTAATTTTGGCATCATAATATCCAACACAATCAGTGTCGGCATATTATCCTTAATCTGCTTAAGCGCATCTTCCCCGTCATACGCAGACATACATCCAAAGCCTTCGTTTCTTAAGTATATTTTAAGTGATTCATGCACCACCGGATCGTCATCACATATTAAAATATTTGCATCCTGCATCTAACCACTTCCTTCATATTTATTATATTACGATTCATTTTAAATTTAACAAATTTAGCAAATTAATTTTACAACTTGTCCTCACTTGATTGCTATCTCATGCTTATGTATATCGGCCGCTGCTGTTAATAAGCTTAATAAATGGCATTATTTAATTATTTTACATTAATCTTCAGATTTATGTCAATAGAACGGGCATAAAAAGTTTAGGTAAAATCACGATAGCGGTATTCTTTCCTTTTTATGGTGAAGGCGGTGACGGTGAAATTTATGACAAAAACAGAGACTTAATTTGAATTAAAAAAAGCATAATTAGTCCTGCTGGCCGTACTGACCGGCAGTAACATAACCATTATTTCTGTAACTGAATATGTGTATTTTATTAAAAGGTTCATCTTTAAAATTTATTTTGCATCAAGTTCACAGATATTTGCTGACAAGGTGCAATGTGCAGTAGTTATGTTCAACGGATATAATTCCTTCATCCTGATATCCCTGTTCTAAAAACCATTTCAGATTTCCGTTCGGGAATACTCCAAGTTCATCACTTATGGCGATTATTTTATCGTAATGTTTTTTTAAATGTACTTCCAAAGCTTGTAAAGGCAGAGCTTTATAGTCATAATTGCTTGATGAAAGATATAGGCATGTCAAAAAAGCATATTTGTCATCCTTCGGTACATTATATGGCACAAGCTTGGAAGGAATATATTCAGCGCCTCCTAATAAATCCCCATTTTCTATATTGAGATATCCATAAATGCCGTCAAAGTGGTTTGATAAAAAGTCCACTTTCATTCGACAGGCTGTTGCATGCTCCCTTCCTGTGCACTTTCCTGCAATATGAATATTTTCACGTGTGAGTGGAACAATTTCTCCCTTATACCTTTCGCGCGCCAATTGTATAATATAAGGTTTTTCCTCTATTACTTCACCATTTAGCAGCTGCATCAAGAACTGGCGTGTAATAGGAGAAAAAAATCTCATTTTGTTATCCACTACAGTTAAAAATGGGAAAAACATTCTCTGCTGAATGGCTAATTCTTCATCCTTATCAACATCATGCAATACAATATCAAATTCCTCTTTAAATTGTTCAAGCAGATTCAACATTTCACGATTTATTGGGCACTGCATACCCCAATAATAAAAATCGATTCTCACATTATGCACCTTCCGTTAAATAATGTATATTAATATTTTATGATAATAGTACAAAAAAACCAACCGCTTAACATTATCTCATTTTACGCGTTCTTTGCGTATTTCCATTGTCTGGCCTGCAAGAGAATTTTAAGAATAAATTTTTCTTTGCCTTGTGTATAGGACTCTCTGTAATCCGGATACTCTTTGCACAATTGTAATTTTAGACTTTCATATTCTTTTGCGATTTTAGGATTGGCATTCAAATAATCCCTAAAATTAATCTGGTTGTGCCATCTATTTCCATCGTATTTTACAACATGAATATGGTGCGTACGAATCTGTTTTTTCATATCTCCCATAACAAACAGCATGTAATCCGATATATCACTATTAGGCCGATTCTGAAGACCGTTAAATTCCAAGCAAGGCACCATATCACGAAGTCTGTTAAAATCATTTATTCCGACGACAATGGCAATAATAGGTTTCGCCATAATATGAGAAATTTATGTGCTACCAATATGCTGAATGTCTACCGCCAACGGCCCAAATAGTTTTTTCAATTGCTGTATCGCGGCTTTCGCATTTTCTTCCCACTCAGTTTCATGCTTACACAGCACAACATGACCTCTCTCTAATCCAAGCATATTAACCTCCTATAATTCCCGAAATATAAATAATCCGTAACTTGGTTTCTATTAACTATAAAGATGAAAAAAATCGATTTATAATAATCGACTTCATTCAAAAAAAATATTTTATGTGCTCCATTTTTACCCATCAATTTATTCACAAAATACAAGCTGTGTAAATATATTATAAGTATAAGCAATGCGGTAAAGATCTTGAAAAACAAAACGAATTAATATTCATCAACTTCTTTTTTCCATTTCAATGAGAGTACGTAAAACTTCATTAGAATGACTTTTTTTTAGAAATTTTAAAAATAATTGATTTTTTCATTGAAATATAGCTTTTGTTAATTTTCGTTATTCTTGCGCATTTCTATTCACGTCTAATGAATAAAAGTAGTGAGAAGATACATC
>DMJQ01000122.1 GCA_003457065.1 Clostridiales bacterium | reverse complement strand
GCGTTATGAACAAAGGTCTGATGGGCAAGGGAGCCGGAAATGTTGTATGGAGACTGTCTGAAAAACTCGGATGCTCGGTTCGTGAAGCAGGGCTTGAACTTGCTGCCGGAAGACACTGGGATGTCGTGGACACATTATTTTAAGGAGGGTATAAGATGAAGCTTGAACCTAACAAGAAGCTGGATATAAAAGAATTATTAGAAGATTTAGATAAATATGAACCAAGAAGACGCGGATGGCACTGGAGAGAAGGAAGAAATGAAAACAGAACAGTGGGCGACTTTGAGTATCATGAAACATCAGAGGGATTGAAAAATTCCGTGCCTCTTCCGGGAAGCAGAGGATTCGGATATATTGATCCGCAGCCTGACTGTGTTATAACGACAGAAATTGCGTCGGGAAGATTTGAAGACGATATAAGAAGAATGCGAATGGCTGCATGGCACGGCGCCGACCACCTGATGGTTATCAGGACAGCCGGACAGTCACATATAGATTCACTGCTTGAAGGAACAAATCAGGGTATCGGCGGTATCATGGTTACGAGAAAACAGGTGAGAGCCAGCAGAAAAGCATGTGATTTGATCGAAGACGAAGTAGGCCGTCCGATTAATTTCCACTCATATATTTCAGGTGTTGCAGGTCCGGATATAGCGGTTATGTTTGCCGAAGAAGGAGTTAACGGCGCTCACCAGGACCCGCAGTACAACGTATTATACAGAAACGTTAATATGGTAAGAAGTTTCTTTGACGCTTGTGAAGCCAAGAAAATAATGGCATGGTCAGATATGCTTCAGATAGACGGCGCTCACATTGCCAACGCAACAGCAATGAAGGCATGGAAAGTAATGCCTGAATTGATGGTTCAGCGTGCCATTAACTCTGCGTTCTCCCGAAAAGTAGGAATTAAACCCGAAAACATAGCATTGTCGACAGTACCTCCAACAGCTCCTCCGGCACCTTGTATGAGGCTGGATCTGCCTTATGCGGTTGCTCTTCGTGACTTGTTCAGAGATTATAAAATGAGAGCTCAGCAAAATACAAAGTATATGGAGTCAGATACTCGTGAAGCGGCTGTTACTCATACTTTGAACATGGTAATTTCCAGATTGACAAGTGCTGATATTCAGTCAACAATCACTCCCGACGAAGGNNTGGCATTATAACAACATTGCCGGAGTCATGACTGCTAAGCAGGCTCTTACAGGTATGGACGGCTTCAGGGAAATGGTTAAGATTGATAGAGAAGGTCCTTTAGGAAAAGATGTCAGAGAACTTAAGGAAAGAGCAATACTGTTCATGGAAGAAATTCTTGAAGTAGGAGGATATTTCAAGGCAGTAGAAGATGGATTCTTTGTTGACAGCGGAGAGTACCCGGAAAGAAACGGAGACGGCATAGCACGTCAGATTGAAGGCGGAATAGGTTACGGTTTCGTATACGAAAGAGATGAAGATTACTTCGCTCCCGTGTCTGTTCACTACGGATATAACAATATTCCGAAAGAATTTAAAAAAGCCAGTGAAGCAATAGGCGGAGATACTTTCGAAGATCGTTCGAAGATTCAGTACATCGATGAACTGGATGAAAATGACAATGTCAATGTGAGACTTAAAGAAGTTGCAAAATACTATGATACAAATCTCGTTAAACCGGAAGTTGAATGGAGAGCGGACGGCACGGTGCTGTTGTCCATATTCCTGCCTCTGGATGAAAGGACAGCCGAATTTGCCGCCATCAAATGTGGAGAAAAAATGGGGCTTGAAGATGTAACTGTTGTTCACAAACAGGTAATGCATCCGTCAGAAGGCACATATTGTGAGGTCAAAGGTAAAGTTAACTTTGATATAAATATTGACGAATTGGTAATTCCAGAAAAACCCGAAGTAATGTCAGAAGCTGAAATCAGGGAAGAAATTCAAGACAAACCTATGTTTGTGGTTGCAGCAACAGTGGGAGAAGATGAGCATTCGGTTGGATTAAAAGAAACACTGGATATCAAACACGGCGGTATTGAAGGATTCGGTATTAAATATGAATACCTGGGAACTTCATGCCCGGTTGAAAAACTTGTTGATGCGGCAATAGAAACTAACGCGGATGCAATTCTTTTGAGCACAATTATTACTCATGATGATGTACACATTAAGAACATGAAAAAAATCAATGACCTGTGCATTGAAAAAGGCATAAGAGATAAAGTGATGATTGTTTGCGGCGGAACTCAGGTTACAAATGAAACGGCAGTTGATGCAGGACTTGATGCAGGATTCGGAAGAGGATCTCACGGCATTGATGTTGCAAGTTTCTTAGTAAAAAGAAGAAGGGAAATGAATAAATAGTGAAAATTGATGTATTGGTAGCTGAAATCGGCAGCACCACTACAGTAGTCAATGCATTCAATGGAATAGGCACAATGAACCCTGCATTTGTCGGGCAGGGTCAGGCGCCTACTACCGTCTTAGAAGGTGATGTAACAGTCGGGCTTAAGGGCGCTATTGATTCCTTAACTGAAAACCTGCGAGCGGATGATTTGACATGGGATGATATGTTGGCTACAAGCAGTGCTGCAGGCGGATTAAAAATGACTGTACATGGCCTTGTGTATGATATGACAGTCAGAGCGGCTAAGGAAGCCGCCTTAGGTGCCGGAGGAATAATCAAGATGATTACCTCAGGCAAAATGAGAAGGACAGATTTAAAGAAGATACATGAAATTAAACCTAATATAATACTTGTTGCCGGCGGTGTGGATTACGGCGAAAGAGATACCGCGCTTTATAACNNAACCTTGAAATGATTCTGTCAATGGGTTTGAATATCCCCGTCATATATGCGGGCAATATTGAAAACCAGGAAGAAGTCAGGCTGATGTGCGAAGAAGCAGGCAATCAGGTCTATATAGTTGAAAATGTATATCCGAAAATCGATACTCTCGTTGTAGAACCTACAAGAAAGATTATACAGGATGCTTTCGAGGAACACATAATTCATGCTCCGGGAATGAGCAAGGTTCGAGAACTTGTTAAGGGGCCGATTATTCCCACACCGGGAGCTGTTATGGAAGCAGCCAGAGTTTTAAAAGATGAACTTGGAGATTTGGTTGTATTTGATGTGGGCGGGGCTACAACAGATGTTCATTCAGTTACAAACGGATCCGAAGAAATAAACTCAATTTTAATAAATCCGGAACCGGAAGCAAAACGTACGGTTGAAGGTGATCTCGGGGTATATGTAAATGTAAATCACGTTGTCGAAAAAATAGGAATAGACAACATTAAAAAGGAATTTCCGGACGCGGATGAAATCCTTGCAAATTACAAACCCATACCTAAAACCGACAGAGAAAGACAATTCGTTGAACGTATGACAACAGAGGCTGTTTTAACATCGCTGGAGAGACATGCGGGACATTTGAGATATTTTTATACGGCATCCGGAAAAAGGACTGTAGCTGAGGGAAAAGATTTAACTGCAATAAAATACATCATAGGAACAGGCGGAGCTCTTACAAGGCTTCCTCACAAAAAAGAAATACTTGAAAAGGTAAAGACTCACGGCAAGGAGCAGGAACTGTATCCAACTTTAGCTGCAAAAATATTGATTGATGAAGATTATATATTGTCTTCTTTGGGAGTGCTGTCAAAGAGCTACCGGGAAGATGCTGTCAAATTGATGAAAAAGAGCTTGAGAATAGAATAGGAGAATAATATGTATCCCAGATTGGTAATTGATTTAAAAAAAGTAAAAAATAATCTGGACAAGACAATAAAAATGGTAAAGGGCTCGGGATGTTCCCTTATGATAGTTACAAAAGGATGCTGCGCAGATATGGAAGTATATAAATTGCTCGAAGAATCAGACATTGATTATCTTGCAGATTCAAGAATCCAAAATCTGAAAAAATATGAGGGAACAAAAAAGGGAAGAGTTCTTTTAAGACTGCCTATGATGTCCGAAGCAGATGAAGTAGTGCGTTATGCTGACATATCATTAAACTCTGAAATTGAAACAATTAAGAGACTTAATGAAGCTGCGGCAAAGCAGGACAAAAAACATAAGATACTTCTGATGATCGACTTGGGAGATTTGCGGGAAGGTATATTTTTCAAAGATGAAGATGAAATTTACCATGCGGTTGAAGATATACTTGAGCTTTCAAATATTGAACTGTACGGTCTGGGTGTTAATTTAACATGCTACGGCGCTGTAATACCCAAGAAGGAAAATCTTTCTGTTTTGGTTGAAACAGCGGCAAAAATAGAGAAAAAATTCAATATTAAACTACAGATGATATCGGGCGGGAATTCCAGTTCGGTATATTTAATCGGAAGAAATGAACTTCCTGAAGGAATAAACAATTTAAGGGTTGGTGAAGCATTTTTATTGGGAGACGAAACTGCTTACAGCCAGATGCTCGAAGGTTTCTGTGACGATGCGTTCACGCTGGAAGCCGAAATAATAGAATTAAAGAAAAAACAATCCATTCCGGTTGGAGAAACAGGAGTTGATGCCTTCGGAAATAAACCTGTTTATGAAGACTTGGGAATAATTAAAAGAGCCATAATAGCAGTAGGGAGACAGGATGTTGATCCTGAAAACCTGCATCCTATAGACTCTGAAATATCCGTATTGGGCGCAAGTTCTGACCATTTAATTTTAAATGTTGACAACTCCCGCATAGATTATAAAGTAGGGGACATTGTCAAATTAAAATTAAGCTATTCAAGTTTATTAAGAGCCACAACAAGCAGCTCATATGTGGAAAGAGTATACGTAAATTAATTCAATATAAAAGGGGAGAAACTACAGGTTTTTCCCCTTGAGTTTTTAAGCTTATTGTCTTACTTCCTCAATAGATTTAGCAATGCTGTGTGTTATTGGTTTCCATTCGATTTTTTTGCACAATGCTACAATTGAAATCGGAACATAAGTGAATATGAAAACCGGGAATGAAAATAAATATTTTATTTTATTCCAAGGGCTTGAATTGATTTGTTTCCATTCTGTAATTGTTGTAATTAATCCCAGTGCAAACAGTACAATGTAAGAATTAACTACTGACATCATTATAGCAGTCGATGTTTCCTGTATAATTGCCGGATTGGTTTCTATGTTAATTAAACCTATGGTCAAGAATACAACGTTAATAGCAACACTGAATAATGATAAAAACAATGCCGGAGTTATGGTAACAAACATATCATAGCAGCAGAAGCTTCTTTTTGTAAATATGCTCTTGAACAAGTTTTTGCCGTACTTGGCAAATACCTGATAAAATCCTTTAGCCCATCGAAGTCTTTGATTCCATGACTGTTCAAATAAATAAGGCTGCTCATCATACAGTACAGCATTTCCGCAGTAACCTATCTTTTCGCCCTGTATTGCGTTGTCAATTGAAAATTCAATATCTTCTGTCAATAAGTGATGTTTCCAGCCATTATTTTTCCTGACTATTTCATCGCTGACCATAAATCCTGTGCCTGAAATTGCACAGCCTGTGTTTAATATCATTCTGGAATTGTTTAAGTACTTGGCTTCTCTTAAAAACCACAATGAATATCCGGCTGAAAGCCAGTTTGTGTCATAGTTTTTGGAATTCCTGTAGCTTGTGATTATTTTATAACCATGATCAAATACCTTGTTCATTTCTGCTATATAATTTTCATCCAGCAAATTATCCGCGTCAAAAACAAAATACCCTTCATATTTTACATCGTAGTTCATGATTATTTTGAACGCATAATCCAAAGCATAGCCTTTGCCTACCAGTTGCCTGTTGAATCTTTCAAATACAGTTGCTCCTGCTTCCCTTGCCACATCAGCAGTGTTGTCGGTGCAGTTATCTGCCACAACATAGATATCCACAAGTGAAGAAGGATATTTTTGTTTTTTAATGCTGTTTATCAGCTGAGCGATAACCGCGCTTTCATTCCTTGCAGCAATTACAACTGCGTATTTATGATTCCTGTTTGCAGCAAATACTTTGCTTTCCTTGAACAATCCTATAATTACGTAATAAAACTGATAAAAATAGAATCCTGTAAATAATATAAATATAACTAAATTAAATATGCTAATAAACGATAACAATTTATTACCTCCATATTTTGTCTACCCTTTCATTTTGTCAGTATAGCATTCCTGCAAATTAAATCAATTAACAATTTCTTAACTTTCGTTTAATTTTCAATGCGAACGCTACGAAATACAAATATCTGTTATGTGAAGGCATTATTATTATTACGAAATTATATATTTTTATGCTGCTGTAATATTCCTTAATATGCCACCGATATTGTAAGCTGAAAATTAATTGACACATGACTTTGTATATATTATAATATTAAATGTATAATATGAAAATTGGGAGTGATTTACAATAATGGACGATGACGGTATAAGTCGGGTCGTAATATTAATTTTGCTGTTAGTTATGTCTGCATTTCTTTCTGCTGCAGAAACAGCTTTTATTAAGTTTAACAGAATGAGAATGAAGAATTTGTCTAATTCAAATAACAAGAAGGCTTTTCTGGTTATGGAATTAGATGAAAAATATGACGTATTGATGTCAACAATTCTTATTTTTAACAGTATTGCAAATATTACGGCAACGTCGTTAGCAGTATTTACTATAGCCAAACATTTTAACAATTACGGAATGATCATATCCACAATTATTACAATTTTAATTGTTTTGACTTTTGGAGAAATGATTCCTAAAGGTTTAGCTAAATTTGCACCTGAAAAATTTGCCATGTTTTCAGCTCCTGCAATAAAATCACTGATTTTTATCTGTACACCCGTAAACTTTATCTTTTCCATGATCAGAAATACATTCAGCAGGATATTCGTGTCCGAAAATCTTCCGTCGATAACAGAAGATGAATTGAGAAACATGATTGATGAAGTAGAAAACGAAGGTGTTATCAATAAAAATGAAAGCGATTTAATAAGATCCGCAATAGAATTCAACGAAACTGTCGTAGAGGACATATATACTCCGAGAACCGATATTGTGGGCATTGAAGAAAATGAAAATTTAGATGTAATAAAAGAGAAATTCCTGACGAGCGGTTATTCCAGGTTACCTGTATTTCAAGGCGATATGGATAACATTGTAGGAGTTCTGCATGAAAAAGATTTCTATCATGCTTTGAGCAGAAAAGAAAAAGATATAAAAAAATTTATTTCAAAAACATTATATGTTACGCCTAACAAGAAAATTTCAGAACTTTTGAAAGAACTGCAGCTATCAAAGGCTCACATGGCAGTTGTAATAGACGAATATGGCGGCACCGAGGGACTGGTGACCATGGAAGACATTATGGAAGAGCTTGTAGGTGAAATTTGGGATGAGCATGATGAAGTAATTGAATGGTTTAAGAAAATAGGCGAGGATAAGTTCCTTATTTCCTGCAACGCGGACATTGATGACACGTTTGAGTTGTTTGGACTTGAGCCTGATGAAGAAATGGATGTTACAACAGTAAACGGATTCATTACAATGCTTTTTGAGGAAATTCCGGAGGCAGGAGGCAGAATTGTTTACAAAGATTTGGACATTACAGTTACTAAAGCCGAAGCAAAAAAAGTTTTGGAAATACAAGTAGAAAAAATCAAAAGAGAAGCAAATATTACACAGTAATTATTAAGATATATTTACCATACAACAAACATATATATAAATATAATATGTTTGTTGTATTTTTTATAGCCCTAACCCTGATTTTCCGACCGGAGGGAGAGAAAAACAGCGGTAGGTCTTATGCAGCGCAATCCAATATGTGACTTGACCCAATTTGTTTGAGCGATAGTGAAGAACAAATTGATGGTAAGTCAACCGTAATGAATTCCCAATTTATGTGAGCGATAGCGAACAAATAAATTGGTGAATGAGACTGNNTGATAGGTCTTGGGCTTGTGTTTTCATTTATAAACGGCAGGGCAGAAACAGTTGCGGATGTGCTGTTTTTTGATTTGCAGCAATCCGTTGAATTAATTTTAAGTCTGCTGCCCGTAATGGCTTTTTGGACCGGACTGATGGCAATAGTTGAGAAATCCGGCATATTAAATAAATTGTCAGTTATTATTAAACCAATGATTAAATTCCTTTTCAAAGAGGTTCAAAACAACACAAAAGCTGTCAATGCAATAATTATGACAATTGCAGCCAATATGCTGGGTATCGGAAATTCCGCAACCGGATTCGGCATAAAGGCAATGCAGGAAATGCAGCTGACAAACAGTAACAAAAGGACGGCAAATAACGCAATGTGCATGTTCCTNNTTAACGTTTCTTCAATTCAGCTTATTCCTTTAAACATTATAAAATTAAGAGCTGACTCAGGAGCGGCAGTTCCGGGAGATATTATGCTGCCCACAATTGCAGCCACAACATTTTCAACAGTCGTAGCAATATTGGCGGCAAAATATTATGAAAGGAAAGATGGATAATGAATATGTCAGATTTGATACTGCCTACAATTATCGGAGCCGTATTATTTTACGGAATAGCTAAGAATGTAGACATATATGCTGTTTTTGTTGATGGGGCAATGGAAGGAGCAAAGTCTGCCATAAAAATATTTCCGTATGTACTGGCGATTATTTTTGCCATAAACTTATTCATTCATTCCGGAGCCGAGGCTTTTTTAGTCAAATTGCTGACACCGGTAACATCATTAATCGGATTTCCACCGGAATTGTTATCACTGGCAATTGTAAAACCATTGTCAGGCAGCGGTTCACTCGGGGTTTTTAAAACTCTGCTGGATAACTACGGTGCAGACTCATACATAGGAAGAAGTGCTTCTGTATTGATGGGTTCTTCAGAAACAATATTTTATACCACGGCAGTTTATTTTGGAGCCGTTGGCATAAAAAATATAAGACATACGGTAAAGGTAGGCTTAATCGCACATTGCGCATCTATTTTCGCGGCACTGATCGTGAGCAGGTATTTATTCTGAGACTGGTTCCTGCCAAAATGCAAATACTCCCAGCAGCAGAGATATATCTCCCAAACTTATTGTTTTAGGAAAAGGGTAGGGAGGAGCGAGAGTTATGATGTCGCACAAAACTTTGAACTGAGTATCATCTGTCAAAAGGGAATGTACTAAATCCTGACCTGTCTGAAGATATAATCTTTTTGTTTCCGTATCAGACAATATTTCAGAAACAAGGACGGGCATTTTAAAATCATTTGAAACAATTGCTATAAAATTTAATAATGTGCCAGCAAACAGAAGTTTCATAAAAGGTTTTTCAAAATTCAATAGCGTTACGATAAATAATGCTAAATATATCAGCCAGTGAAGTGACAATATTTTAAGCAAATTGCTGTTGACGAAATTATGATATAAAAATTCAGCAACAATTTCAATTACGGCTGCTGCTATAAGTACTTGGTATCCTTTTATTTCTATTTTTATATCAGATAATTTCGGCATTTTGTTTCGTATAGCCAAGGTAATTATTGATATTATTGAAATAATTATTATTTCAGGAAGCATATTTCACCTATTCAGATAAACTATAATATGTATTTCTTAAAGCTATAATTGAGTCATCAACTATGTCCGGATTGAATTGAGTTCCGGCATTAATTTTTATTTCATTTAATGCATCGTCCAGACTCAGTGAATGCCTGTAAGGCCTGTTTGTTGTCATGGCATCAAATGAATCGGCAATTGTAAGTATTGAAGTTTCCAAAGGTATCCTGTCATGGTTTAATCCGTCCGGATATCCATTGCCGTCATCTCTTTCGTGGTGATGTCTTATTATATCAGCTATATTAACCAGATAGCTCAAATCGGCAATAATTGTTGCCCCTATCTCCGGGTGAGATTTGATTGTTTCAAATTCATCTTTTTCCAATTTTCCGGTTTTGTTTAATATATTTTTATCTATTCCGATCTTGCCTATATCATGCAGGAGCGCCGCGCTTTTAATAGTATCTATCCTGCCCTGCGGAAGCCCAAGCTGCTTTGCAATAGCTTCGGAATATGCGCTCACACGCTGTGAATGGCCGCTGGTGTATGGGTCGTTTGCCTCAATAGCTCGTACCAAAACATTCATTGTGTCGAAGTAGTTTTTTCGCATGTCTATGTAAAGTTTAAATGTATATCGTGCTAAAAGCAGCGGTATGAAAAATAATAAAATTCCACCTATGCCATAACTGTTGTATGCGAATGCTAATATTATACCTAAAAGACCAACTAAAACTACATTTACCATCATGGAGAAGAAATTACTTTTCCATATGTAAACAAATTTTTCATTTAGTAATATTGACATTAATTCGGACATGAAAAAAACATTTAAAAATATATCTACAATTAAAGCAGCACTCCCTGCTATCGGATTGTAAAATTGAAAACCTATACCAATATGCTTATTTAAGGAAACATATACTATTCCAGCCATACCTGAATTTATTATAAGCTGGCTTATGTTGAATATTGTTTTATATATTGGAGTGTTAAATATATGAACTCTTCCTCTTCCATCAACATAAGGGCATCTGAAAGCTACTCCTACTGCAGTTATAATTGCTGCGGTTAGAGGATCAGTCAACAGTATTGCAGAATAAGTTAATGCAAAACTTACCGAAATGGCTCCAGCTTTTGGCAAAAGAATTAAAAATGTTTCTGCTATGACGGATAATGCTGAAAAAACTATAAGCAAGACATAATCGCTTATAGTATAATTTTTAATCAAATAATATATGAACATAGTAGCAGTAACAGATAATATAAATATATATGTAAATAACCTTGTGTTACTATTTTTAGTATCAGATATTTTTTCCATTGATTTATACCTCTTTATAATGAAGGGCTGACATATTAATTAATATTAAATCCAGGTAAAATGAGCACCTGCAGCTAATACTAATGCTACTATAGAAGCTATCATAGGCATTAATTTCTTCATGTGTGAACCCCTCCTACAGAGAATCTCTGCTCGGTTCGCTATTAGAACAGGAAGGTTCGCTACGCTAATTTTATTAAATATTTTTTAAATATGTTTAGTCAGCCCCGTCATTCTTTTATAAATAAACAGACTTTTCTGTTTATAGCGTTAAGAGTTGCTTTAATGGTAGAATCAATTTTATTGTTGTAGACTATTGAAGAGCCTATAAGAACATTTTCTTTGCCGCGGTCAATATGTGTAACTGCAGACAGCATTACATCCCTGCCTGCGATTTTGGCAGATTGTATATCATCGATGATGAAGCAATCTAAATCAATTGCCTTTTTTATGGCATTAATGGTTGATTGAGCCGCGACCACCAGGGTATTTTTCTCTGATTTAATTCCTTCGGCTTCTCCCGTGTATTCTTTTTCATCCCAGGAAAGCTTTGTGCTAATTTTAATTCTTTCTGAATTTGTCTCGTTTGTATAACCTTCATACAACAACCTATAATCAGAATTAATAGAAATATTTTTATTAACCTGAGCCACACTTATGATTTTATAATCAACGTCTATATTAAAATGTGACAACAGAGCAGTTCGAATATCCCGGACAATTTGTTTTGAATGTCGGCTGCTGTCAGATAGGACATGTATTTCAGTTATATTATTATTAGGATCAGTAATGATCTTACATGATAAAACAGATTTAATATTGGCTAAAAAATACTCAACTTCTTCGAAATCCATATTAGTCCTCCAAGCGTTATACTGATTTGATTATAATACAAAATTATTTAAATTTCAACAAAAAGTTAACAATTTATAAGAAATTTTAAAATATTTTACAGACTTATACAAAAAAATACATTTTCCTGTTAAAAAAATGTATTTTTTAAAATAACTGAAAATTGGTTAAACGTTTCAGTGAAATATTTTACAAATAGTTAAGAAAAACGCAATAAAATGTTATAATATGAAATATGAATAGGGGACGGGGTTACTGTCATCTGGAAAAAGTATGGTTATTAAATCCAGTTTTTACATATCCTGATGACATTAATTCAAAACAAAGCAAAGATGTGAAATGATGATTCATAAAAAATCATATCTGTTACTGGCTGCGGCAATCTGCATAGTAATTATGACCTCATGCAGCACTGTAAGCTACACGTTATGTGGAGCTGTCTCATACAATAAATGATTTCAAAGAAAATAACGATATGAATTATATTTTAAGTTATAAGACAGGAAAGTAATTGTTGCATTAATTTTGACAGCAACCGTTATTTATGTCGGTCATGTTACCAGATTCCGTTGAAATATTTTAACAGTCCGGCATATATTGCCCAGGCTGTTTTTTCCTGGTATTCATCTGATATTAGCTTTTTTTCTTCGGCATTGTTGGATATAAATCCGCATTCGATGAGAACGACAGGTACGGTTGTGTCGTCCATTATTTTGATTCCTTTTTTAACCTGAGGGACTCTTTTGTTGTTTTTGTCCAATATATTTTTTAAAGAATCCTGCAATATGTCTGCAGCAATTTTTCCTGTCTGGTTTTCATCCTGATAAAAGACATGAGCTCCGTAATATTGTTTTTGAGGGAAGGCATTTAGATGTATGGAAACCACAAGATCTGCTCCGGATTCATTTATTTTTTCTGCTCTTTTGGTTAAATCCTCATTTTTCTTTGCTCTTATGGTCTTTGATTTTAAAGTGTAGAGGCCTTCATCTTCGTACCTGGTCATTTCAACATCAAATCCGCTTCCTTGGAGGAACTCCATTAATCTTTTAGATATGGCAAGGTTTATGGGAGCTTCTCCTATACCTAAATCTCCGCTCGCTCCTTGATCCATGCCGCCATGTCCGGGGTCGATAAGTACCTTAATTCTTTTTACCTGTTGTTCTCCTGTGGCGTCAATTGTCTCAGTGGTTTTGCTTATATTTGAAAATAATGACAACAACATTACACAGGCCAATGCCATCGCAAATATTATATTAACTTTCTTTAATACATTATCCATTACGACCTCCGGAATTCTTTTCTTATATAAGCTTATGAGTACACATTTCTAATATTCCAAAAATCTGGCGGCCGTTAATTGACAACATATAGCTATTATTATATAATCAATTGACTTAATAATTGAATTTGGTAACCTATGTTTTAATAGGGATAACAGTAAAATCTGTTACAGCCCCCCGCTACTGTGAAAGGTGATAAAACTCATAGCCACTGTGAAAATGGGAAGGCGAGTTTTAAATGAGCCGAAAGTCAGGAAACCTGCCAAGTTTGTGTTCTTAAGATTGTCGGGAGGACTGTCCGTATACGCTGTATCTTCCGTAATAAGTATGGAAGATTTTTTGTATGGAGGAAATTTATGATTCCATTGATTATCGGCTATTTACTTGATTTGATAATCGGAGATCCGCAGGGATTTTTTCATCCGGTAAGACTTATAGGAAAGCTTATTTTTTTTATTGAAAATATATTAAGATTAAAATGCAGGACTGCAAGCGATGAAAGAAAAGCAGGAGCAATATTGTGGGTTACAGTGGTATTCACATCATTTGCGATGCCGCTTGTAATCTTATATGTTGCTTATAAAATAAATTTTATGCTTGCAGTAATAATTGAAGGCATAATGTGTTATTACATTCTTGCTGCCAGGAGCCTTAGGGATGAAAGCATGAAAGTGTACAAGTCCTTAAAAAACGGTAACTTGCAGGAAGCAAGAAAGAACTTATCTTATATTGTGGGGCGGGACGTGGAAAGACTGAACGAAGGCTCTGTGGCAAGGGCTGCGGTTGAAACTGTTGCGGAAAACACATCCGACGGAGTAATCGCACCGATGCTGTTTATCATGCTTGGTGGAGCACCGCTGGGCTTTATGTACAAGGCCGTTAATACACTGGACTCAATGGTTGGATATAAAAATGATAAGTATATTAATATGGGAAGATTTTCGGCCATAGCGGATGATGTGGCTAACTACATACCGGCGAGACTTTCAGCATTTGCTATGATAGCCGCTTCGTTTTTTTTGAAAATGGACTATAAAAATGCCTGTAAAATATACAAAAGAGACAGATACAATCATAAAAGCCCAAATTCGGCTCATACCGAATCGGTTTGTGCCGGAGCGCTGAATATTATGCTCGGCGGAGACAGCTGTTATGGCGGAATTATGGTTCACAAGCCGTCCATAGGCGATGCTAAAAGAGAGATTGAAACAGAAGACATATCAAGAGCAAACAAACTGATGTATGCAACATCATTGTTATTTTTAACGGCCGGTATATTAATAATGTCAATATTGTAATCTGACACAGCCGGACTGTGTGAGAATTATGAAAAAAAGATAAGAAAACCATTGAAGGCACTGATAAAAAGCTATTAAAAAATATTTGTAATGAAATGAATTTAATTTATTTTGCTAAGAATAGAATGTTTGCCGGAGAAGTAAAAGCAGCGGTGTTACAAAATTTCATGCTGATAATTCAAAGAAAATAATTACAGTAAAGGATACAACATATGTTATTGAATCCTATCTCACACTGCCTGATTACGCATAAGGAGCACAAGATGATAACAGACACACACGGTGCGGACATATATACGGCCGCCGAAAAATCAGGTACAGATAAAGACAGCATAATTGATTTTTCATCAAACATAAATCCTTTGGGAATGTCAGAGTCTGTTAAAAAAGCCGCCGTAAATTCCATTGCACGTTCAAATAAATATCCCGATATAAATTCAAGGGAGTTGACTAAAAGCATTTCAAGGTTTGAAAATGTACCTGAAGGCCGGATTTTTGCAGCCAACGGTGCAGCCGAGGCAATATTTCGCATTGCTTTTTATCTGAGACCTAAAAGAGGACTTGTTACGGCACCGGCATTCAGCGAATATGAAAATGCCTTGAATTCTATCAGCTCGAAGGTTGAATACTACAATTTAAAAGAAGAATATGATTTTAAAATACAGGATGACATACTGAATCACATCAATTCGGAAACCGGCATAGTATTCATATGCAATCCTAACAATCCGACAGGACAACTTACAAACCGGGGAACACTGGAGAGAATAATTTCATACTGCAAAGGAGTTGGGGCTTTTGCGGTTGTGGATGAATGTTTCCTGGACTTTGTTGAAGACAAAGAAAAATACAGCACGGTGAAACTTTTGGATAAATACGACAACCTCATAATTTTAAAAGCATTTACGAAGATTTATGCCATTCCCGGCATACGCCTCGGATATTGTATGTCATCAGATGAGAGGCTCATAGATGGGCTTAAAAAGTCAGGACCGCCGTGGAATGTTTCCACAATAGCTCAGGCGGCGGGAGTTGCGGCATTAGAGGAAAATGACTATGTAAAAAGAACGGTTGAATACGTAAACAGGCAGAGGAAATATTTAACTGAGGAGCTGAACAGGCTTAATATTAAAACATACGATTCCCGTGCCAATTATATATTGTTCATGATTCATGACGGCATGGACTTAAAAGAAGAAATGCTGAAAAGAGGCATATTGATAAGAAGCTGTTCAAATTATAAGAACCTTGGCAGTAATTATTACAGAATTGCGGTTAGAACAGAAGAGGAAAACAGACTGTTCATAAAAACATTAAAAGAAATAACGGGCAGCAAATGAAATTGATTTTAACTATATTAGATGGGTTAAGTGAAGCAGGAATAAAAGAATTGAATTATATGACTCCTTTGGAATACGCATACACACCCATAATAGACAGGATAAAAGATGAAGGCCGCCATGAAAAAAGAATATTTTATCCCACAGGCAGGCAGCCGGACAGTTTAAGCTGCATTCTTTCGATTTTGGGAGTAGATAAAGACAAGATTCCTAACAACAGGGCATATCTTGAAGCTGTGGCTGCGGGTATAGATATTGAGGAAAATGAAGCCGTATTCAGGTGCAATTTGATAAGCGCAGATAAAAATACGATGGATTCTTTTAACGGAAAAGGACTTTCGAACAGGAAGATGGACGAAGTTTCCGAAAATTTGAAAACAGCAGACGGTATAAAATTTTATCATCTGAGAGATTACAGAAATATTCTGGTGCTTGAAAAAAATAAAGAGCTTCTTTCGTTAAAGACCGTACCGCCGCATGAAAACGTAGGAATGAGAATTGATGAACTTTTTAAGGAATTTAAAACCGTAAAAATATTAAATGATTTTATTGTAGACAATCAGATTTTCATTAACGGCCGACGGTATTTATTTTACCCGTGGGGATTGTCCGAAAAGGTAAATCTGCCTTCTTTTTTCAGTATTCACAAAAAAACATGCTCCATGGTATGCGGAGCTGAAATTGTAAAAGGCATGGCAAAACTAATGAACATTGACCTGCCTGTTCTCAGAAATGCCACAGGTGATGCAGACACAGATTTAAAGGAAAAGGCAGAAACCGTATTAAAAGAAATACGCACTCATGATGTTGTCGTTGCACATATAAATGGAACCGATGAATTATCACACAGAAAGGATATTCAGGGAAAAGTAGATTTTATTGAAAAGATAGACAGGGAATTTTTAAGTGAAATATATGCAAATGCCGATGATGCAAAATTAGCCGTATTGTCAGATCACCGGACGAGCAGCGTTACTGGCAGACATGAAAAAGGATTTGTTGATTACATAACCAACTGTAGGGAGGAATGAAGATGGCAAAGGCAATAATGGTTCAGGGAACGGCGTCCAACGCAGGCAAAAGTCTGATAACGGCAGCGCTGTGCAGAATATTCACTCAGGACGGATACAAGACGGCACCTTTTAAATCTCAGAACATGGCACTGAATTCATATATAACAAAGGACGGACTGGAAATGGGAAGGGCTCAGGTAATGCAGGCGGAAGCATGCAGGACGGAGCCTCTGGCCATTATGAACCCAATTTTATTAAAGCCAAACAGCGATACAGGAAGCCAGGTAATCGTAAACGGTACAGTCCTTGGCAATATGCCCGCCGCCGAATATTTTAAATATAAAAAAAGCCTTATCCCTGAAATAAAAAAGGCTTATGACGAGCTTCAAAAGACCTTTGATATCATCGTCATAGAAGGAGCCGGAAGCCCTGCCGAAATAAATCTTAAGGAAAACGACATCGTAAACATGGGCATGGCGGAGATTGCCGACGCCCCTGTCATTATCGTAGGAGACATTGACAGAGGCGGCGTGTTTGCAAGCCTTTACGGAACCATAGCCCTTTTTGAAGAACATGAAAGAAAGCGGGTTAAAGGCACTGTTATTAATAAATTCCGCGGAGATTTGGAAATATTAAAACCCGGGCTTAAAATGATTGAGGATTTAACTAATGTTCCCGTAGTAGGGGTGCTGCCTTATTTGAATATGGATATCGACGACGAAGACAGCCTTTCCGAAAGGCTTGTAAAAAGAAACAAATCAGGCCTTATTAATATCTCTGTTATCAGATTTCCCCATATATCGAATTTTACGGATTTTAATCCTTTAGAGCAATTTGAAGAAATCAATCTGAATTATGTAAAAAGCCCTGAAGAGCTTAAAAACAGTGATTTAATTATATTACCAGGAACGAAAAACACTATGGGGGATTTAAAATGGCTTAGAGAAAGCGGCCTTGAAGCATCTATTTTAAGACTTCATGAAAAAGGCGTGCCGATTATGGGTATCTGCGGCGGCTTCCAAATGCTCGGAGAATATTTAAAAGACCCTTATAATACGGAATACGGCGGCAATATGAAGGGTATGGGCATTATACCTTCTGAAACCGTATTTTCAAAGGAAAAAACTAGGACGAGGGTAAACGGTACGGTGGAAAATGCAAAGGGCATCTTTGAACCCCTTGGAGGGCTTTCTGTTTTGGGATATGAAATTCATATGGGACAAAGCAGCTTGCAGGAAGGGTCTAATTTTTCCCGTATCAACGATGGGAAAAATGAAAGCACCGACGGATATGTTAAGGAAAATGTAATCGGAACTTATGTACACGGCATATTTGAAGGCAATGAATTTACCAATGCCTTTGTAAATATATTTATGGATATGAAAGGCCTTGAAAGAACAGAACAGCGGCTTAGCTATGAAGCATATAAGGATCAGCAGTATGATTTGCTGGCTGATGCCGTAAGGAAGAACATTAACATGGATTTGATTTATAAAATAATGGGCTTTTAAGAGGAGAATACGATGGATAATTTTTTTAAGCTTCCTCCGGATGAAATAGAAAATAAGAGCTTTGAAATAATCACCCAAGAGCTTTCAGAAAAGGGCATACAGCTAAAGCCCGAAGAGGAAATGGTCATTAAAAGAGCAATACACACATCGGCGGACTTTGATTACGCCGAGAATCTTAAGTTTTCAGCAAACGCCGTAAATCTTGGAATAGAAGCGCTGAAATCAGGGATTTCCATCGTTACGGATACGAATATGGCGGCATCTGGAATCAATAAAGCCGCGGCTAAAAGGCTGGGGATTCATGTCCACTGCTTTATGGCAGATGAAGATATCGCTATAAAGGCAAAAGCGGATAAAACCACAAGGGCTGCCAAATGCATGGATAAGGCGGCCGAAATGGGAGAAGATTTTATCATCGCCGTAGGAAACGCCCCTACCGCCCTCATACGCCTTAAAGAACTGATTGATGAGAAGAAAATAAAGCCAAGGTTAATCATCGCCGTTCCCGTTGGGTTTGTAAATGTGGTGGAGAGCAAAGAAATGATTGCTTCCCTTGATATACCTTATATTGCCGCCATGGGAAGAAAAGGCGGAAGCAATATTGCAGCCGCCATATGCAATGCTCTTTTATATTTGGCTTCCCCAAGGATATAATAAAAAAAGATAGAAACGGAAAATATATTTATATATTTTCCGCTTTTTGTATCTCATACAATAAAC
>DMJQ01000184.1 GCA_003457065.1 Clostridiales bacterium | reverse complement strand
GAAGAGATTATTTCTACGAAAAAATAAACGGCCTTATATTTAAAATAAGCCCCTTTTCATTTTTTCAGACAAATTCCCAAGGCGCCGAAAGGCTTTATGAAACCGTAAGAGAATTTGCAGGAGAAGACAATTCTGTCATCTTTGACCTTTACTGCGGAACGGGAACCATCGGCCAAATCCTGAGCTTTAAGGCAAAAGAGGTCATGGGTATCGAACTTATAGAAGAAGCAGTTGCCGCCGCCAATGAAAATACAAAACTAAACGGCATAAGCAATTGCCGTTTTATCGCCGGAGATGTTCTTAAAAAGATTAACGAACTTGATAAAAAGCCCTCCCTCATCGTCCTTGACCCTCCGAGAGAAGGCATTCACCCTAAGGCCATAGGCCCTATAATTGACTTTTCCTCCCCAAAAATCATCTACGTCTCCTGCAACCCCGTAACCTTAGTAAGAGACCTTAAAATATTTACGGAAGCAGGATATGAAATAGAAAAGATTAGATTTCATGATATGTTCCCCAGGAGTTATCATATGGAGTGCGTTGTCGAATTATGCAGAATTTCAAACAATGTGTAGATTGCGAGGAATGATGTAATGAAGTTTCAGCCATTAAAGCCTTGGGTAAAGGGTAATGAAAGCGTTACACCGATTAACTTTTATGGGAACTTAAAACCTTGTTTTGAAATGGGCGCATTTATTGCTCTAGATATAGCGGTAGATTTATATTTAGCAAACACAATTGATACGGGAAACTTGTTTTACTCGTGGCATAAAAATAAAGAATATATAGAAAGGGCCTGTGAGATTGCTGATGTAAATGAAGATAATAACTATGATTTAGACCATGAAGAAAAGGCATGGATTTTAGAGGAATTAGGAGAACCACCAGAATGTTGCTATAATATATATTTTATAACTGTTTATGATGATACAGATGAAAAATTGGTTTATGTCGGAAAAACAGATTCTAAAAAGGGTAGATTTGTTAATGGGCATTTAGCAGCATTAAAATTACACAGTCCAAAATATAATATGCTTAATAAGCGTATTTATTTTGGAACAATTATATTTCTATCAAAAGATAAAGAGTATATTCCTTTAGAATTTATAATTCCATATAGGGAGTCTAATAACTTCCTTTGTGAGATGGAAGCCTTATTAATATCTCACTTTAATCCAGAACTGAATGTGAAGCGTGAACACGTGGGAAA
The DNA here is from genome assembly GCA_003457065.1 of Clostridiales bacterium. Taxonomy (GTDB): domain Bacteria; phylum Bacillota; class Clostridia; order Tissierellales; family Sedimentibacteraceae; genus Sedimentibacter. The sequence goes on along the minus strand of DMJQ01000184.1, from coordinate 5,210 downwards.
AATGAAAAGACTAACTGTACATATTCAGAACTTTAGTGATGTATCAGATTTTTTGGATGATTACATGGTTTATGGTTGTTAAACAATATATTGATACCAAGGTCCAAAAGGATATATTACTAGTATGCTATTTAATACTCATGCTGATTTTAATCATGAAACGGAGAAGATAAACAGTATGTGATTTATATTAGCAAGAGATGAAAAGGGCGTAAAATTTAAAAAAGCATCTCCGGCAAAAAGAGTACGGCAACAAAGAATAAAATGTTATAAAACATTAAGCGGAGGTTTAGATTTCAGGTTCTGCTAAAAAAACTGCTAAGAATAAAATTTTCCATACACGGAGAGTTTTATTCTTGGCATCTTTTATTTTTATGAAAGAATATGTCGAAAAATAAATCTTGTTATGGTATGATGGATAAGGCAATATTACAATAGAATATCCCGGTACAGGCCTTCGAGAACTGTAATAGTGGATAGTATAATAGAATTAGACATTACTTATAATTTGTACAGTAACATAGGCGAACAAAATATAGTTTTTAAAATTAGAATTAGTAGAGGAATTTTATAATATGAACAGTCATAAACCGATGCATGCAGTGATACCAGGCCTTGGGCAAAGGAGTTTAAAAACGGCTTTAGCGACGGCAATACTTGCCCTTCTCTATCTTCCGTTTGGGGAAAATCCCACTTTTGCCTGTATTGATGTTATATTTGGAATGGGTAACAGTATTGAGGATTCAAAAAAGAACGGCGGAAACAGGCTTATCGGAACAATTATCGGCGGCCTTCTGGGAATAGGCATATTTTGGGTAGAACGTTTAATTTTTCCCAATGGGAATTATTATTTGAAGGTTATTTTAATCTTTTTTGGGGTTATCCTTTTGGTTTGGTCATCAGTTGCGTTTAAGTGGCCGGGTGCCGTTCAGCCCGGCGGAGTGGTGCTTTGTATAATCCTGTTTAATACCCCTGCAGACCATGTTACCTATTATGCCTTTGGCAGAATGATTGACACAGCTATCGGCGTTATTTTTGCTATAGCAGTAAATGAAGTTTTTAAAAGGAATCGGGTTGACAGGTGGCTTAAAAGAGAAGTTGTGGGAGAAACGGGAAAATAAGGTTTTTAAGAAGCAGGCTAGATTGATTTGGGTTATTGATAGAGGTATCTGCTTGGTTTTTTGATACTAAAAAATTATTCAAGGATTTCTTGTTATATTGATAAGAATATAAATATAATTAAAATTGACACCCAGTCAGATTATGAGCATAATCGGTGTTTGATAAATTTTGATTTATAAAAAGAGAAATAATAAGCAGGAATGGAAACCTTTAGAAAACAGGCAGGGATACTCTAGTCAGAATGAACCTTTAAGGCGTATCCGAAAGGTCAAAAGCTTAGGCTTTTTCCCATAAAAGCGGATTTTATCATCGAAAAAAGAATTTTTGCTGTGTAAAAACCTGAGCATAATGCCTTACAGCCGGACTTGCCGACCATTCTATTCAGAAACTTTGCTTTGCAAAATCCAGCCTTCGCCTGTTCGGACTTCTTTCTGATTCCACCCGAATTCACGTTTTCTTGTAAATAATGTTTTGTAAGCTTTAAAGCTAAAAAATGTATACTTGATTAAATATGAAACAGTACCATTGTCAATCTGCTTTTCTCTTATTTATGTCCTCTTAACCCAAATATTCACTTCGGAATAAAAGCAAATTGACTATATTTCTGATGTAAAATATTAAATAAACTAAAGTTTATTTAATATTCTTATCAGTCTGACTGTTTTCAGGCACTGCCTAATAAATTTGATTTATCTTTCATAAGCGAACCTGTTAATATTGTTTAAAGGAACCGATTGAAAGAATGAAATAATTGACGGAGGGATTTGCCTATTTTATCGTAAAGGGAAGGAAATCATATGATGAGATATATTGCCGCAGCAACATTATTTCTCCTTGTAACGCTTGTTTTATCGCGGGCTTTTCAATTAAAAAAACTAGGGATAAAAGCCCTTCGATTTGGTGAGATGGATAAAAAGGATTTTCTTATTCCGCCATTTGCTTTGCTGTTATTTTATATTGTATTGACAAGTACATTTGGCCTGCCCAAAATAGGAGCTGAATTGTTTAACAATGAATTTGCCGGCTGGATAGGCGTGATTGTATGCATAATAGGTATATTATTGTTTCTATATGCTCTGGTTTCATTTGGAAAAAGTTTTCGTGTCGGCTTAGACGAGGATCATCCTGGGGCGCTTGTGACCACGGGAGCGTTTTCTATCAGCCGTAATCCAATATATACGGCATTCGGATTAATTCTCATAGGTGAATTTTTAATTATTCCCAATTGGATAATATTGATTTATGTTTTTATTGGTATTTGGCTTTTAAACCGGCAAATCCTGCTTGAGGAACAATCCCTAAAAAAGATATACGGCGAAAAATACATGGAATACTGTAAAAAAGTAAGGCGGTTTCTATAATTACGGAATTAAGTATAATTTGTACTGATAAGAGAACGATTAGTTTGAGTATATTATTGAATTGACACAGTATTATTTATATAATCTATATGAATCAGAAAAACCTAAGTAAGATTTTTATATTCTGATTGGTGACAGAATAAATCAAATATTTCTTTGTGTAACAGCTTGTTGCGGCAAATTTAACGGATGTTCAGAATAAACTTTATGCGAAAGGCTTTATCGGTATTTATACAAAAGGCTTGCCATAGCGTATAATACGGGGAATATTTCCTTTGAGAAAATAACTTTTCGGTAAAAAGAGAATAAAAGTATAAAAAAACCGGAGAAATGGGGTATACGTATACTCCATTTCTCCGGTTTTTCCGAAAAGGTAAAACTATGCCAATCCTTCGTTACCCCGAACGATTGGATCTTGCTACAATAAAGCCTTTCTGTGCCTGATGCGGCTGCCTAGGTTAAAACCAATAAAGGGTTCATTGTGGGCCTAGGGGCAAACTTTCTCTCTGGCGTTTATAGAATGGCCTGCCAATCTTATGTTTTCTTACGGAAGAACGCTTTACCTTAATACCTGCTGGCCGCTTGCGGTGTAAATTTCATACCATTCATAATGTTTTAATTTTACGTCCAATGCTTTTAAGGCAAGTTCAAGTCTTTTTGGTTTATTGCTGCCTAAAAGAGGAAGCGCGCCAACAGGATGATACATTAACCATGCATAAATAATGGTTTCAGCTTCTTCTCCGTGTCTTCCTGCGATTTCCTTTAATTTTTCCAATGCTTTTTTACAGTGTTCTTCTTCACCTTTAAAGAGCTTTCCGCCTGCAAGCGGAGACCAGATCATAGGGTGAATTTTATTCACTGTAAGATAATCCATCATTCCGCTGTTAAAGTGTTCAAAGCATATGGGGTTCCATTCAATCTGGTTTGTTACCAGTTCGCCGCCCATTGCTTTATTCAGAGCATCAAATTTAAACGGGTCAAAATTGGATACCCCTACTTCTTTTACAAGTCCTTCTTTTTTCAATTCTTTTAATGCCCTAGCTGTTTCCCAGGGATCAAAACAAGGGTCTTCCCGATGGATAAGATACAGGTCAAGATAATCTGTTTTAAGGCGCTGTAAACTTTCTTTACAGGACTGCAGGATTCTATCATATGAAGTATTATAATATCCAAACCTTCTGCCGTTTATCTCCTCGGCAAAAATACCTGTCTTGGAAATAAGCTGTATTTTGTTTCTGATTGTTTTATCCTGCTCAAAAGCTTCTCCCATAAGCTTCTCACAAAGAGTATCAGAATAAATCTCTGCCGTATCGAAGGAAGTTACTCCTTTTTCTATACATAAATTCATATAATCGGTTAATTCTTTTGTTGTCATTTCCCAGCTTTTTAATCTCCAGAATCCCTGCACTAGTACAGAAAGGGATAGCCTGTCTGATAATTTTACCATTTTCATTTTTATGGGTCCTTTCTTTTTCGTATTTATAGGTTTTATGCTTAATTCTTATTTTAGTATATCATAACCGTAAGCTCTGCTTATCCATTTCCCCGGGAAAAGTGGATTCAAGAATAAAACCTAATTTTGCCTGACTTTATTCACATTATATCATGAATAGGGTTTTCATGAATAGAATCAGGTAAAATTTGGTTTGGAGCCATATAATTTTTATTTATGGTAAAACAGCCTTAAGGCAGTAACAAAAACTATTTTTCGTAAACGGCCTAATATAGTGGAAATGCTTATATTAAGCCATTCAAAATATACGATTTTTGTTACTGTAATTAAACTATTTTACGATACATGAATACAGAATTATCTTTCGTATTTTTCCATATCTAAAAACAGCCATATTTACAGTTCATGCCTTTAATAATTATTTGAAAGTTAAAGAGTATATCTAATAGCCGATAAAAGGTACTTGACAAAGTGTATGCTGCCTGCTAGACTGATAATCGAGTTATCAATAATAGGATTATCAGTAGCATAAGGAGGTGCAGCAAATCAATGTCCAAACCGGATCGTTCCATTGACCCACGTATCATAGAGAGCGCAAAAGAAGAGTTTCTTGCCCATGGTTTTGAAAAAGCCTCCTTAAAAGTCATCTGTGAAGATGCAGGAGTTACCACCGGTGCATTATATAAGCGGTATAAGGGAAAGGAAGACTTATTTTGTGCCGTGGTAGCCGATACGGTTGAGGCGCTTAACAATTTTGTGGAAAAACGAAGCTCTGCCAAGGCGTGTACTTTATCCGACAATACGCTTATCAAAGCATGGGAGATGGGCGAAAGTATGCTGCCGTGGTTTCAGTTTCTATATGAACATCATGATGGATTTGTGTTGCTTATTTCGGGGGCCGGAGGAACGCGGTATGCTAATTTTCAGCACGATTTTGTGGAAACCATGACTACTAAAACCTATGAGTATTTTCTGGAAGCCAAAAGACGAGGGCTGACTTTTGTGGATATTTCCATAGAAGACATGCACATTTTGCTCTCTGCATTTTGGACTACGGTTTACGAACCCTTTATCCACGGTTATACATGGGACCAGATAGAAGCTCACTGTGAACTGATCTGCGATCTGTTTAACTGGAATAAAGTCTTAGGGTTTCGCCCATCTATAGCGAAACAATGAATTAGCGTAACAAAAATCGTATATTTTGAATGGCTTAAAATAGTGATTCTATATTTTAAACCGTTTATAAAAAGTAGGTTTTTGTTCCTATCTTA
>DMJQ01000125.1 GCA_003457065.1 Clostridiales bacterium | reverse complement strand
AATCCCATCATCATTCTTCTTCATGGTGGACCGGGTAACAATATGGCATATTACTCATATTATTGGCAAACGGATTTAGAAAAAGAATACACAATCGTTCACTGGGATCAGCGAGGGTGCGGTAATACATATTACCGTAATAAAGAAGCCGAAAAACCTACCCTTGATTTGCTTATATCTGATTTGGACGAATTGGTGAATTATGTTTGTACGGAATACAGTAAGGAAAACATTGTAATTATGGGTCATTCATGGGGATCGTTTCTGGGTAAGGTTTATGTAAGTAAACATCCTGAAAAAGTATCGGCCTATGTTGGTGTCGGTCAGTTTACTGATATTTGGAAAAGCGAGCAATGTGCTGTTGAAGAAGCTGTTCGTTTGGCTAATGCTGCAAGTAAAACTAATGATGTGAAGAAAATTGAAGAACAATATCAACTTGTAATTTCAAGTCAGGAAACAAATATGTGGGAATTTATGAAGCTGAGGCAGCTCACCACAAAATATCTGTCAAACGGAGAGAACACGTCTTTCTCTGTCAGCTTATTTTCACCGTATCTAACCTTCAACGACTTCAAATGGTTTCTTTCTCTGATAATTAATTTTGATAAGTTTATTGAGATTCAAGATAAGCTTTACAATACACTTTTTTCAAAAAATACATTCTCTGAAAATGACTACACAAAATATGAAGTTCCAATTATAATTATCGCTGGCGATTGCGATTGGATAACGCCTTATAGCATGGCTCAGGATTATTTCAACAGTATTTCTGCACCAAAAAAAGAATTTATACTTATAAAAAATGCTGGACATATACCCTTTAAGCCGGGGGTATTCACGAAAGCGCTGCTAAAGGCATTAAGTTGTGTGCAATGAGCAACACCTTTAGTACAGCAAGCTAATGCTTAATATGGGTGAAGAAAACTAATTTAAAGTTGTGCAGTGCCAAGAAATTTATATAATTAAGCTTTTTACGAAGTATAATGCGGCTCGCATCATTTATTACCAGCTCACTCAAAGCAAAACAGACAAATTTCGATTGTTCGGAGATTGTCTGTTTTATTATTGGTTTCAACATCATATCGCTATTTTTATTCNNAAAAAAGTAATTATTTTTAAAGAAATAAAAAAAGTGATTCATTTCGTTGGGATTTACTTTGATTTCGTCGAAAATTTTAAAAAAGTTAGCGAATATTTATTAACTTGGTGATGCTTTACCGCATTGCTTATACCTCCAGTATATTACACAGCTTGTATTTTGTGAATGAATTGCGTTAAAAATACAAGTGGACGGGGTTACTGTCTCTGCTGAAAAGTGGTTATTTAAATCCAATTTTCACAGCCTGAATGGCACACGCCATATATGTTAAATTAACTATCCACACTGTATTTGTAAATACAATTCTTTTATACTTCCGATTCTGCTAATCTTTAACCAACATGTTGTAAATGTAATTTAGCTTTCAACATCTATTGCTTTTTATCCATTCAATCAAAAGAGAAACAAGAAAACAGACAGCATAAGAAATTGCGAAATACAATATTGCTTGCTTTATTATAGATGGATATGTATTGTTATAAAACTCTGAAAACAGAATCCGAGGTAAAACAACACCACCAATCGTTGTTCCAATACTTATTCCTATTGCAGATTTTAAAGCCTTTTTAATCATAACGTCACCTCATAAAATTCTGTTTTTAAATGTTATATAATGATAGAGCTATCTTTTTGTTTCTATAATCATGATTTTTATCTCATGCGTATAAGCAACCTGTATTTATAATACATATGTTTAAAATCAAGATAAGTCATGTAATAAAAATCATCTTATCCTTAACTTGCATTGTGCTGCAAGATTACCACGGCCTTTCTTTTTCGAGCCATCCCTGTGCTTCCCAGTGCCGTACATCTGCAGGATTAAATCTGAATTTTTTATGCATATATCTCATTGCATAAAATAGTGCTTTAACTTTTAAAGAAACCCTTATATTCATGCTATCTGCTTTGATTTTGATTGAAAGCTTGTCTATTTGCTTTTGAAGCTTAAGTTTCTTTTTTTCTTCCACAGTATCCCAATCACTTGCATGGATATTCCTGCCGAACGAATAGATACGGGAAATTCCCCAGAAAGTCATGCTATCCTTTAAATCCTTGAGCGCAGACCTTGTCCCTGCACCTGCAGCCGTAGAAATGAGAAGCGCTTGTTTGCTGAACATTTCCTTCCTCGGCTGATGTGCCATCCACTGATATCCGAAATGATCGAGAAATGCCTTCAGCTGTCCCGGAATATGGTAGACGTAAACCGGCGCAGTAAATATCAGCAAATCTGCCTCACACATGGATTCAATAATGGGTTTAAGATAGCCATAATCAGGACATTTCGTAAAATCGGTGAAGCAATTCCAGCATCCTCTGCAAAATTTAGGCATGCTTTCAGGCAGAAAAAATTCTGTTATTACAGTGTCTGCATCTGATAACTGCCGTATAAATCTCTGGGCTATATTGTAGGTGCTGGATTTTGATTTCCGTTGTGTAGCATAAATTACAGTAATTTTCATATAATCCTCCTGCAGGAAAGTTCATTACAAACTGCTTATAAATTGTAGGTTATTATTCTATGCATCTTAGAAGTTCATCAAAGCTGTTTATATGATAATCGGCATATAATTTGATCTTTTCAATTTTGTCCGATGATTTACACTCTAAATACTCGGTAAATACTGTTTTCATCCCCGCGATTTTCGCTCCATATAGTTCATCTGAATCACCATCACCAACAAAAATGCTCTCTTCGGGCTTAATTTCCAGCATATCCATAGCAAGTTTATAAATTTCAGGTCTTGGTTTCAATCTTCCGACATTGCATGAAAATATTGCGGCATCAAAAAACTCCGATAATGGAGATTGGTTCCAATGTTTTGAATCAATTATATCTGCATTGCTGATAAGCCCAAGCTTAACACCTTTGCTACGCACTTCTTTGAGCGTATCAAGAATTATATTATCAGCTGCAAATAGTGCTCTTTTCATTCTATCTTCGCGCCTTTGAAGTATTTCTTGCTTCTGACTTTCGTTCAACTCATAGGGCATAATATCAACTATTTTATCGATTATTTCTTTCTCTGTTTTCACTTTACCAAGCGCCCGCTCACAATACAAGGTGTTATCTTCGGCATACTTTTCCCATTCCATTGCAGACATGCCTACAACATCATATTCATTTACGTCAGAATATTTTGGATTAATCAGCGTAAAAAACAAATCAAAGAATACTGCCTTTATCATATTTACACCTATAAATTTGAATTTGACTCTGAGTTAATAAACACTAATTTAAAAACTCTAAAATAAACAGCTGCCCGATAGCAATATTATTTTACCATGAACATAACAAAAAGGATAGAAAAATGCAACTAAGTAAATTGAGTGTTTCTCTATTCATAATTCGCTTTTTTCGGTTTCCAAATCACATGTCAAGGTTACAATTTATTCCTAAATATTATTAAAAAAACATTGACTATTCATCTGATATATATTATTATCATTAATATAATCATAAAGCATATTTACATGGATTATATAAAAAAGAATGCTAATATAAGTAAATAAATATTGGGGGTTATATAATGTATTTAACTTTATTTTTAATTGCAATTTTAGTTAATTTTTTATTCATGATGCTTACAACCTTATTGCCAATACTAATTTTTCTAATATCAAATTCAGTCACAAAAGTTGGTACTGTTCTTACAATATTTATGATTTCTTTGATACTGATTAGAATAGTATGTATGTTAAGAAAAGTTAAACCTATAAGAGCCATAATATCTGGTACATTTCTATTCCTTACAGGATTCATAATAATTAAATTTTACTATACACAGATTTTTTGGTATTATATTGGAAGTGTATTCTTTGGTATAGCTATCGGGTTAGTACCTCCGGCTGTGCTAACCTTGCTTACAGCTTCTTCACAGGTTTCTGCCAAAAATTTAAGAATATACAATTCCTGTGTTGCCTTTGCATCAGCATTAGCACCTCTTACAGGAGAATATATTTACAATAAATTTTACAATATAATATATGATATTTGGATAATTGGAGCATTAATATCCTTAATTGCATCGATTATCTTAGTTAAAATGTTAAACAACAATGAAGTCGTTGTACAGGAAAAACTCATTCTTAAATATGACAATCCTTTAAAGAATGGACAGCATATAGGTAATTTTGCTATACTTTTAATCAGCTCAATATCTTATGGGGCAATAGTAACTTATCTGCCAATTTATTTTAATGAAATTAAATTTTCAATAGGATTATACTCTTTAATTTTCTGGGCATCTTATGTAATTGCACAATTTATAAATAAATATATTTATAGGACTCTATCTGAAAATACAATGATTGCCTTATTGTTAATAGGCCTGTGTATAGGAGAACTTATTATTAGTCTTGCACCATTTAAATTTATGTACCTTTTATCAGCACTTATTTACGGAATATCCTATGGCCTTATGTATAATTTCTTTTATACGAAAGCAAGTTTTATAAAAGATGATCAATCTAAAAATAACGTATATGCAGTTATCGGATTAATGTCTTATATAGGTGTAGGGCTTGCATNNAAAATGGAAATCGGAATGATTTTTGCTTTTAGCACAATTTATATAGTAACTGCATTATTCATACATTTTTTACTGCACTTAAAAAATAACAAATATGTATAAATAAAGCCTACTGAACTAATATCTTTATCATAAAAACTAAATCAAAAGATATAATTATAACTTAATTAGCGGAGGAAATAAAATGACAGGCTCTGATATTATTTTGGGCTTATTAATGGAAAAAAGCCGAACCGGATATGAAATTAATGAAATCTTTGAAACTATATTTTCGCATTTTTATAAAGGCTCATATGGCATGATCTATCCAACTCTCAATAAACTTAAAAAACAAGGACTGGTAGAAAAAAAGGTTGTAGTTCAAGATGGAAAACCCAATAAAAATGTATTTACCATAACCGACAGAGGTAAAGTGCAATTTTATGAATATCTAAGTACTGATATAAGTCTTGAAAGCAGAGAATCAGAATTTCTGGTTAGAATGTATTTGGGGGAGTATGTTGAAAAGAATGTATTGCTTAGTTGGATAAAAGATGAGGTTCAAAAAAAGAAAGACCTTATTGCCCAGCTAAAAAGAGATTTTAAAAACTGGGAATCAAATATGACTTTTTCTCAAAAGCTATCTTATGAAATTGGTATTAAACAATATCAAGCAGAAGTTGACCTATTAAATGATAAAATTGTAGAACTTAAACAAATTATTGGTAACTCATAATTTGTCCTGCCACAAAAAATCTAAGCTAAATCTCATATTATGATAGCAATCCTGAAAATATTAGAAGACTTTGGGGGCTAATCATTGACGTCTGAAATTGAAGTTTTAATATTCATTTTTTCTTAGTTCAAATATTACTTAGTGCCATAAATAAAAAAGGAATGTACATAAATAGTAAACTTAATCTTTGCCATAAGCCTTCATTGTTAATTATT